>NZ_JBNAFN010000006.1:0-196235 GCF_049800695.1 Fluviibacterium sp. S390
GGTTTTGGGCGCTCAAGAGGTGGGTTCACGACCAAGATCCACCTCCGCGTCAACGCGGCAGGCCTGCCCATGAGAACCGAAATCACGCCGGGCCAGACGTCCGATTACATGGGCTTTGATCTGGTCATGGCTGACAATCTGTCCGAGCCAAGCGTCCTGTTGGCCGACAAGGGCTATGATGCTGACAGCATTCGCAAAACAATGGGCGCGCGGGATGTTTTAACCCAGATCCCGATGCGCAAATCCCGCAAAATGCGCGTCGGCGTGGATCACTCTCTGTATTCCCTACGCAACCTGGTCGAGCGATGCTTCAACAAGCTCAAGAATGCCCGCCGCGTCGCCACACGCTACGACAAAACGGCTGAGAGCTTCCTCGGTTTCATAGACATCACGTCAATCCGCCTCTGGGTCCGCCTTTTGTCAACATGACCTAGTAGCCGCCCCTTTCCCTCAACAATATGGCGAATGGCATCTTCCTGACCCTCTCGAAAATCCGCAGATCTATGCCCCGAACCAATTCTAAGTAGTTCTCTTGCGCGTTCAGCATCATATGCCAAGCCAATTCTCCCCAGTTTTATTTTGGGCAATCCATCGGCGAGCCCCGTTATACTTTTTTTGACTCCACTCCCAAGAATCCACAAACCTGACCGACAGAGAGTTGGTCTGTAAACCATACAAAGTACGGTGGAAAATGACGCTACTCATAAAAATCATCCCGGAAGCGGTCGATCTGATGCATCCGCTCGTGCAGGATTGTCACGATCCCGATGTCACCATTTGAGAGATGACGCCAGTAAACAAAATGGCGCTCGTAGCGAAAGAAGAACCCGTTGAGGCCAAACTCGGCCGGGATGGGCTTTGACACCACACCGTGGGCTGTGATCTTGTCGAATGCGGCAAACAGACGGGTGATGTACGTCTCGGCCTGATCCTCACTCAACCTGTCCCGGGTATAGCGGAAGATGTCATCGAGGCGATGGGACGCCCCTTCCTGGATATGGATTGCGGGCACCGGGTCAGGCCCGGTTCCGCGCGATCACCTCGGCCGCCGTCAGCGACTGATAGGAGTCCTCCGGCGCGGAGAAGGCATGCGTCAACTCGGCCTTCAACCTGCTGAAGGCTTCCTGCTCCGCTCTCTCCTTGTCCCGGCGGATCAGGTCACGGATGTATTCGCTGACGTTCTCGTACGACCCGTCATCGCCGACATTGGCGGATACGAAGTCGCTCAAGGCCCCACCAAGGCGGACGGTCATCGTTGTCGTTCGGGACATCGCGCTGCTCCTGTTATCTTACCTGTATTCAATATAACCAACAAA
This sequence comes from Fluviibacterium sp. S390, assembly GCF_049800695.1. Lineage (NCBI taxonomy): Bacteria > Pseudomonadati > Pseudomonadota > Alphaproteobacteria > Rhodobacterales > Paracoccaceae > Meridianimarinicoccus > Fluviibacterium sp. S390. The sequence continues at coordinate 1,317 of NZ_JBNAFN010000006.1, forward strand.
GCACACAGAACAAGTGTGACCTGCACCTTTGGGCAGCCGATCATTGCTCGGTCTCCCGCAACGGTAGCTCGCACTCCGCTCGCAAGATGACATCGGCACATGTCCATCCTGCTCGAAGGACGCGCCTTTGCGAGGCCGCCGTATGGCCTCTGCACCAGATTGAGGCGATCCGGGGTCCCTGAAGCGCCAGCGGTGCCGGACGGTTTTTCATCACGGGTTTCGACGGGGAATTGGGATGCGAAACCACCCAAGCAATCCGCAACTTTACGCTGGCATCCCGAGCAACGCGCCTACCGTGTGTTCTGTCTATGTTGACATTGATATCATTCGGATCGCCGATTTGGGTTTTGGCGGGGTTCGGCGGCAGAGCATTGAAAGGTAACGAGAAAACGGGACCGAACCGGAGCGGGCGAGGTTCGCCCAAACTGAGACCGAGGGCCATTCTGAGCCCAGCTGCAGCGTGACGTCGCGTCTATGAAGTTCGGTCGGTTCTCGCAAACCCCTTTGATAAAACGGAAAAATCCGTGCCCGTCGAAGGGCTGTCACTGGTTCGCGATGGGGATAATGGCGGAGAGACAGGGATTCGAACCCTGGAGACGGTTTCCCGCCTACACACTTTCCAGGCGTGCGCCTTCGACCACTCGGCCACCTCTCCGTGAGGCGGACGGTTAGCAGAGATCGGGAACCGAGGGCAAGGTGGTTTTGGTGTTTTTTCGTACTGGATGCCAGACGTTTGACGCGACAGCCGGTGGGGTCGTTGTCGCTCGCGGCTGCATTCTTCCACACCGATGCAAACCGCGCGCGGCTGCGTCGCGACCCGGCCTCGATCCCTGCCCTGCCGTGCCGAAACCACCCCCGCAGTCAGGGCCTAGTCGGGATCGTCGCCTTCGGGCTCCCCCGGGTCGGCTCCGCGCGTTTGCTGGGGCGGCGGCATCATGGGGGTGACCTTGGGGGCAGCCCCCGAGCCTGCCATTTCGCCGAGGGCTTCGGGATTGCGCAGCCACAGGTCGCGCTGTGCGAAGGGGATCTCGATGTCTTCTTCCGCGAAGCGGCGGGCGATCTCGTGGTTCATGTCGGACTTCACGCCCAGCAGGAAGTTGACGTCCCGCAGGATGGCGCGGATCTCGAAGTCGACCGAGTCTGCGCCGAACCCCATCAGGTAGACCGATGGCGGCGGCGAAATCACCACCATGGGATGCTCGTTGGCGATCTCGAGCAGGATCTTTTCGACCTTGCGGGTGTCGGTGCCATAGGCCACGCCCACCGGCACGATAACGCGACCGATGAGATTGCCTCGGGTCCAGTTGGTAACCTGCCCCGAGACCAGATCGGCGTTGGGAATGATCACATCGGTGCGGTCGAAGGTTTCGATCCTTGTGGCGCGCACCGAGATGCGGCGGACATAGCCCATGACGCCGCCCACCTCGATCCAGTCGCCTTCCGACACCGGACGCTCCACCAGCAGGATGATGCCGGACACGAAGTTCGACACGATGGTCTGCAAGCCGAAACCGATGCCGACCGCCAGCGCCGAGGCCAGGATCGCGAGGTTCGAAAGATCAATGCCCGCCAGCGTCACCGAAACGATCGCGGCCAGGAAATACCCGATGTAGCCAACGCCCGAAACGATGGCTGTGCGCGCCCCCAGATCCAGCCGGGTCTTGGGCAGAACCGTGTTGCGCAGGGCACCCTGCACCAGCCGGGTCAGGCCCGCGCCCGCCGCGAACGCCACAGCCAGTGTGAAGAACACCATGGGCGACAGCTGTATCTCGCCGACCCTGAAGCCCTCGCGTACCTTGGCCAGGATCTCGGTCAGGTCGGTGACCCGCGCGCCCCAGATCAGCGCAATGAACGGCAACGACACCAGGATCAGCGCCGCCGCGACCAGCGTCGGGAGAAGACCCTCGTCAGCCTCGTCCTTGCCGCGGCTGGTCCGATACATCTGTATGGTCTGCCTGAACTCGCGATCCAGCAGAGAGATCAGACCCAACACCAGAAAGGTGCCGGCGGTGGAAAACACCAGTTGCTTGCTGAGCACCGCATAGCCGGCAATGCCCGCAAGCGGGCCGACGACCGCAAGGAACATCCCGGCCAGAGCAAGGAAGTTGACCACCCCGTTCGAGAACCCGTGATCCTTCGAGATGTCCTGGGCGACCGTGTGGCGGAACAACCGGCCCATGCGTAGCAGCGCATAGGCACAAATGAAGCTCAGCAACAGGCCGACATAGGCTTCGGTCTGCGGCATGAACTGCATGCGTTGGGAAAAGGTGCTCAGCCCCTGCTCAAGCGCCAGGGTCAACACCATGGTGCGCGACAGCATCCGTCCGCCGGAAACCTGCGAGTTTTGCAGGCGCAGCGGTGTTTCGTCGGGACCCTCCTTGGGGAAAAGGTGGCGTGTCAGCCAGATCCCCGAAATCAGCATGAACCCGAAAGAGGCAAAGCCGGCCAGAAGCGCGCTGCCCGTCCGGCCGAACAGCCCGGTCAGTTGCAGCCCGACCAGCAGCAGGCCAAGACCGGCCCAGGGCAGCACCAGTTGCGCCGCCGCCAGGACCACCCGGACGACATGCTGCAGCACGCGATTTCGGATCTTGGCTGTTTTCTGGAAGGCTTTTTCCAGCCAGTGGCGGCTGCGGAACAGAAGAAAGATGCCCGCCAAAAACGAGATCAACACACTTGGCAGATTGTCGATGATCGACTGGCGCTGGTGTTCGTCCCGCAGAATCAGGAGGATCTCGCTCGGCAGACGGCCAAAGGCCTTTGAGAAATCGCCGAGCAGCGATCCCCAATTGAACGGGTTGATCGGGCTGGAGTACCGTTTCAGAACCTGCCGCGCCTGTCGGTCCCGCAGCACGGCATCGATCTCGCTGACCAGCCCGTCTGCTTCGACAAAGGCCTCGGTGGCGCGCAGGACCGGTTGGCGCAGTTCCAGAAGCTGCGTGTTCAGTGCCGCGCGACGGTTGGCGACCTCTTCGGCTTCGGCCTCGCCTTCAGCAGGGGCCGGTCCCAGGGCAGAAAGCTGACGCTCGATCCGCTCGACCTGGGATTCATTGGTGTTCTGCGCGGCCAGAAACCGCTCTCGATACTCGGCCAGATCGTTGCGCAGCCGTTCCAACGTCGCATCATCGGCGGTGTCGGCCTCCAGCACACGCTCGATGCGTCCCGCCATGCTTTCCCAGTCGGCGAAGGTCTCCTCGGTGAGATCCTGCGCTGACAGCGGTGCCGCCAGAAGCAACACCAGCATCGCCGCAAGGCGCACATGCGCCGCGATGCGCGTCATCATGCGTGTCAATCCTCGTACACGGCGGGAAGTCTGGCAGGGGCCCGATCCAGCCATGCTGGCACGGGCAGCCCCTTTTCCTTCAGGAAGGCCGGGTTGAACAGCTTGGACTGATAGCGGGTGCCATAGTCGCACAGGATCGTCACGATGGTGTGGCCCGGCCCCATGTCCCGGGCCATGCGTACCGCGCCGGCGATGTTGATGGCCGAGGATCCGCCCAGACACAGTCCTTCTTCCTGCAGCAGGTCGAAGACATAGGGCAAGGCTTCCGCGTCGGGGATCTGGTAGGACATGTCGGGCGTAAAGCCTTCAAGGTTGGCGGTGATCCGCCCCTGCCCGATGCCTTCGGTGATCGAGCCGCCCTCGGCCTTCAACTCACCCTGTGTGTAGAAGTTGTACAGCGCCGCGCCCTCGGGATCGGCCAGACCGATTTTCACGCCCTTGGGTTGAAGCACTTCGGCCACCCCGGCGATGGTGCCGCCCGAGCCGACCGCGCAGATGAAGCCATCGACCTTGCCGCCGGTCTGGTCCCAGACCTCGGGAGCGGTGGTCTCGACATGCGCCTGCCGGTTGGCGACATTGTCGAACTGGTTGGCCCAGATGGCGCCGTTGGGCTCGGTCTTGGCAAGCTTCTCGGCCAGACGGCCTGAATAGCGGACGTAGTTGTTGGGATTGCGATAGGGCGCCGCCGGCACCTGCACCAGTTCAGCCCCGGCCAGACGGATCATGTCCTTCTTTTCCTGGCTCTGGGTCTCGGGGATCACGATCACCGTGCGGAACCCCATGGAGCAGCCCACCAGAGCCAGCCCGATGCCGGTGTTTCCCGCCGTGCCTTCGACAATGGTGCCGCCGGGTTTCAACTGGCCCTTGGCGACCGCGTCGCGGATGATGTAAAGCGCGGCGCGATCCTTGACCGACTGGCCCGGATTGAGGAATTCGGCCTTGCCGAGGATCTCGCAGCCGGTGGCGTCACTGACCTTGTTCAGGCGGATCAGGGGCGTGTTGCCGATTGCGGATGCCAGGTCAGGGTAAATCGCCATTGGAACTCCAGAATGCAGATGTGTCTGCCTTGTCTAGGCACGCAAGGCGGCGGTTTCAACCGCCCGCACCAAGCCTGTGGTGGTTTGCATCAAGCCAGTAGGCGGAAATCATCAATGGCCCCACGGGAATGTCACCGCGCGTGATGGCGGCCATCAACCCGGTGCGACTCATGACATGGCCGCGGATGTCCTCACCCTCGATGTCCAGACCCGCCAGTTTTCCGGCATCGTCGGGCAGATCCGCCAGTCCGATGAAGGAATACAGGTACTCGGAAAACGCGCCGGTCGAGGGGTAGTATTCGCCGATCTTGTGCAGCCCCGTCACCTGCACATGCGCTTCTTCCCAGGCTTCGCGGATGGCGGTGTCCTCGGGATCGTCAGCCGGTTCGATCCGGCCCGCCACGGGTTCCATCAGCCAGAGCCCGCGATCGCCGCGCGCCAGCGGCGCGGCGCGCAACTGCTCGATCACCAGCACCCGGTCGCGGACCGGGTCATAGGGCAGAACCGTCACCGCGTCGGAAGCCATGAACACCCCGCGCGTCAGGGCCTCGCTGCGGGTGCCGTCGAAATGGGCGTGGTCATAGATGTAATCGACCACGGTAAAATACTGATAGTAGCCATAGGACTTGTGCTGGACGGTCAGGTCATCGCGATCCAACCCGCTGGGGCAAACCCGCCGCGCCGCCTGCGCACGCAGTCGCGAATCCGCGCGCGACCAGATGTTGTTCAACCAGGTCGTCAGCGTCTCGGGCGAGCGCGACGTCCGGTGCAGCATGATCTCTTCCGCCGCCGCACGCCAGATGTTGCGCCACCGTGGCGTCCAGACGTCCGCACTGAAGGTTCGTCCCGCAAGTATCTGATTGTCCGGCAGGAGTTGTGCAAACTCCGTGGACAGGTCCAGCCCATGCGCGGCCAGATAGTAGTCCAGACGCGCCTGAGCCTCGGCGGTGATCAGCGTCAGGTCGGCCTGCGGCCAGCCTTCGGGATCGAGCAGGTTTGCCAGTTGGTAGGCGTCGCTGCCCAACACGGTCGTCAGCAATGTCTCGTCGGCCAACGGGCCCTGAACCTTGTAGCTCGCCATGCGATCTCCTTGCGCCTGTCGCCCGTTGGTGCCTTCTTGGCGCGGGCGGGTCCAGCCGTCAGATGGCCCCACCCCCGCGACGGGTCAGGCGGGCGCGCGCACGGTGATCTGGGTCACATCGCAGACTCCGGTGCGGAAGGCCGCCGCGCAGGAGGTCAGATAAAAGTCCCACATGCGCCGGAACCGATCATCGAAGCCCATGCGCGAGATCTCGTCCCAGCGATCATTGAAGGATTCGGCCCAGCGGCGCAGGGTCTGGCTGTAGCTCTCGCCGAACTCGATGGATCCCGCCACCGCAAGGCCCGCCTTTTCCACCTCGCGACGCAGCACGCTAGGACTGGGCAGGAAACCTCCGGGGAAGATATACTTCTGGATGAAATCCACCTGCTTGCGGTAGGCGTCAAAGCGGGGATCCTCGATGGTGATGATCTGCAAGGTGGCGGCACGGCCCGGTTTCAGGCGGTTGCGCAGGGTCTTGAAGTAGACCGGCCAGTATTTCTCGCCCACCGCTTCGAACATCTCGATGGACGCGATGCCATCGTACTGCCCGGTTTCTTCGCGGTAATCCTGCAACTTGATCTCGACGCGATCCGACAGGCCGATCCGTGCCATACGCGCGCGGGCATAGTCGTATTGTTCCTTGCTGATGGTCAGCCCGGTCACCTTCAGGCCCCGTTCTTTCGCGGCATACTCGGCGAACCCGCCCCAGCCACAGCCGATCTCCAGCACATGCTCGCCCGGTGCCACGTCCATGCCATCCACCATCGCGGCGTATTTCGCGGTCTGGGCGGCTTCCAGGCTTTCCTGCCCGGTGTCGAACAAGGCCGACGAATAGGTCATCGTCTCGTCCAGCCACTGACCATAGAAATCATTGCCCAGATCGTAGTGGTGCGAGATGTTCTTCCTGGCCTGACGCCGCGAGTTCGACTGAAGCCAGAACCGCAGCCGCTCCAGCGCCCGCACCAGTCCCATGGCCGGGAATCCGTTCAGCATGGCGTCGTCGGCGGTGTTGATCAGATCCATGAAAGCCTGAAGGTCCGGCGTGCTCCACCACCCGTCCATATAGGCTTCCGAAAACCCAAGGTCGCCCTCGCGCAGCAGGCGCGCGAACACTTCACGGTTGTGAATGTGCACTTCCGCTACCGGACCGGGCGATGCCCCCTCGACGCGAAACACCCGCCCGTCGTCCAGATGCACATCCAGACGCCCGCAGGGAAGCCGCGCGGCCTGGGCAAAAGCCGCCCCGAAGTAACGCGGCAAATCGGTCTGCCCTTTGGTGCTGGTCAAGAATGTCATCTTCGTTCCTTTGTCCTGTTGCAGTGGCGAGGTTGTCCCCCCGCGTCTTTCAAAAATCCCGTGCCTCATAGGCGGCCAGCGCGCGTTTGCGCCCCTCGGCCAGGCCGACCACCGGGTCGGGATAGGCATCCTTGGCGCTCAGGCCCCAGGATCGGGGCACAGCATCGAAATAGGCCAACGCATCGGCAGAGGGGTTGGCGCGGCCTTCGGCCAGCCAGCGCCCGGAATACCCGTGGCCGGGATCGAACTTTTCCAATTGTGTCACCGGATTGAAAATCCGGAAATAGGGTGCCGCATCGGGGCCGCTGCCGGCAACCCATTGCCACCCCATGGCGTTAGAGGCCGGGTCCCAGTCGCGCAGGCAGTCGGCGAACCACGCCTGCCCGATTTTCCAATGCGTCATCAGATGCTTGGTCAGATAAGATCCGACGATCATCCGCCCCCGATTGTGCATATGGCCGGTCACATACATCTCGCGCATGGCGGCATCGACGAAGGGCACCCCGGTGCGCCCCTGTTTCCAGGCCATCACCTCGGGGCTGTCTTCCTTGCCGGACCAGCCGAAGCGATCCCAGCCCTCGCGCCAGTTGTCGGTGGTGATCCGGGGTGTGTGAAAGGCCAAATGGTGGGCGAATTCGCGCCAGACCAACTCCTTCAGGAAATGATCGGCCCCCTTCGCGCCTTGCCGCGCGGCCTCTTGCCCGGCGTGCCACAACCGGCGTGGGCTGATCTCGCCATGGGTCAGGTTCTCGCTGAGGAACGAGGTCGCGGGCTCTGCCGGGAAATCCCGCATCTTGCGGTAGTCGTCGACCGGCCCGTCCAGAAACCGCGCCAAACGGGTTTCGGCGGCCTCCTCTCCGACCCCCAGATGCGGGCGGACCACCTGGGCCCCGCGGTTCAGGGCGGCATCAAGCTGCCAGTCGGCAATGGTCTCTGACGCGGGCCAGGTGTCGGGGGCCGGAATGCGCGCAGGTGTGGCCAGCGGCAGGCCGGGATCACGATCCTTCACGGCCCGCCAATAGGGCGAATAAACCCGATAATAGCCGCCCTGCTTGGTGTCCACGGTCCAGGGTTCGAACAGCAGATGGCCCGCGAAGCTGCGCGCGTCGATGCCGTCGTCGACAAGCGCGGATTTGACCGAACTGTCGCGCGCGCGACTGTCCGGGTCCACAAGACGCGACCAGTAGACCGCCGTCGCCCCGGTTTCGGCAATCAGCGCCCGCAGGGTATCAAGCGCCCTGCCCCGGCGCAGGATCAGGCGACTATCGGCGTCGCGCAGGCGCTTGTCCAGCGCCTCCGCCCCCAGCGCCAGCCGCCATCCGGGAAGCGCGCCGTGGGTTTCCATGACTTCGTCGTAGATGAACACAGGCAGGACCGGGACGTCCCGGTCGATGGCCGCACGCAGCGCGGGGTTGTCGGCCAGGCGCATATCACGCCTGACCCACCAGATGACCGGATCCTTGCTACTCATACCGCCCCCACGCGCGTCAAATGCCTTTACAATATCTTACGGCGCGGGATCGGGGTCGGATCACTCAGGCGTGCACATCGACCACAACGCGGCCCTGCACCTGTCCTTTCAGGATATCCGCCCCCAGTCGCGGCAGATCGGCAAGGGTCGCGGGTTGGATCATCGCTTCAAGCTTGTCCATGGGCAGGTCGGTGGCCAGACGATTCCACGCCTCGACCCGGTCCTCGATGGGCCGCATCACGCTGTCGATGCCCAGCAGGTTGACCCCGCGCAGCAGGAAGGGAACGACGCTTGCGGGCAGATTGGCGCCGCCCGCCAGTCCCACGGCGGCCACCGATCCGCCGTATTTGATCTGTCCCAGCACCCGCGCCAGCATCGGCCCGCCGACGGCATCGATGCAGCCGGCCCAGGTTTCGGTCTCCAGCGGACGCTTGACGGTCTCGTTGATCTCGTCGCGCGGCACGATCTGCGACACGCCCAGCGATTTCAGGTAGTCGGCGGTCTCGGGCCGCCCGGTCACACCGGCCACCTCGTACCCGAGGTTGGCAAGGATCGCCGTGGCGACCGAGCCCACACCGCCGGCAGCCCCGGTGACCAGAACCGGACCCTTGTCAGGCGTCAGCCCGTGGTTTTCCAGCGCAATGACCGACAGCATCGAAGTATAGCCCGCCGTACCCACCGCCATCGCCTGCCGGGTGGTGATCGCCTCGGGCAGTTTCACCAGCCAGTCGGCCTTGACGCGGGCTTTCTCGGCGTAGCCGCCCCAGCGGTTTTCGCCGACGCGCCAGCCGTTCAGCACCACCCGGTCGCCGGGGGTGAAGCGCGGATCGTCGGAGCTTTCGACCACGCCCGCGAAATCAACGCCCGGCACATGCGGATAAGTGCGCACCAGCCCGCCGCCCGATCCAAGGCACAGCCCGTCCTTGTAGTTCACCGTCGAATATTCGACGGCCACAATCACGTCACCCTCGGGCAGGCGATCTACGGACACGTCTTCGATCGCGGCCGAGGTTTCTCCGGCTTCGTTCTTCTGAACCACCAGTGCTTTGAACATCGTTTCCCCTTGTCGTTTTATCCGGTTGTATCGCGTGAAAGCGGCCCGGAATCCGTTAATGCCGTCCTTGGGTCATGCTTGACGGATTTTCCCGGCCTTGCCTACCGTTGCCACGTCAATCAAATGTGATTGCGGCCATGGTCAAAAAGATCGGGTCGATGTGCAGAAAAACAAGGAGTCTCCAACAGATGCGTTCCTCTCTCTCCCTTCTGGCCGGCGTATCGCTGTTGGCCCTGACCCTGCCGGCACAGGCCGACGACGGCGAGTTGCTGATCCTTGACTGGTCGGGGTTCGAGGAAGATCCCTATTGGGAAGCCTACGCCGAAAAACATGGCGACATGCCGACTTATTCCTTCTTCGGGGATGAGGAAGAAGCGTTTCAGAAGTTGCGCTCGGGCTTTCGCGCGGATGTGGCCCACCCTTGCCCGCAATCCGTCCAGAAGTGGATCGAGGCCGACCTGATCGAACCCTGGGACGTGTCGAAGATCCCCAGCTACATGCAGGTGGCCGAGGTGTTCCGCACCGACCCGACCTTCGTGCAGGATGGCAAGGTCTATTTCATCCCCGGCGACATGGGCGCCACCGCCATCGCCTATAACACTGATGAGTTGACGCCCGAGGATGTCTCGACGCTTCAGGTCTTCACCAACCCGGCGCTGGCGGGGCGGATCTCGCTGCCCGATGTGGTCGATGATGCCTATGCGCTGGCCTATCTGGCCACCGGCACCACCGATTGGACGCAGGCCACCGAGGAGGATTTCCAGAAGGCCAGCGCCTGGTTGCGCGAAGTGCATCCGCTTGTGCGCACCTATTGGACCGATGGCGCCGAACTGGCGCAACTGATGGGCACCGGCGAGGTGCTGCTGAGCTGGGCCTGGAACGAAACCCCGGTGCAACTGGCCGACGAGGGCCAGCCGATTGCCTTTGAACGCGAGCCGCAGGAAGGATCTTCCATGTGGTTCTGCGGCTACGTCAACATCAAGGACGGTCCGGGCGACGAGGCCAAGGCGCATGACTTCATGGAAAGCTTCCTGCAACCCTCGGTCGCCGAATATATCGTCACCGAATGGGGCTATGGTCACGGCAATGCCGCTGCCATGGAGGCCATCGACGCCGCCACGCTGGAAGAGGTCGGGTTGAACCCCATCGACGGGCCGGTCCTGAACCAGGTGCCCATGGACATCCGCCTGCGCGAGCAGATGGTCAAAGAGTTCGAACGCATCAAGGCCGGCTTCTAAGCCACTGACAAAAAAGGCCCCACTTCGGGGCCTTTTCCTTGTCTGGCAGACAGGGCGTCGCTAACCGACGCCGATCAGGATGCCTGCGGCCAGCACCAGCGCGCCGCCCAGAACCACCTGCAGGGTTGCCCGGAAGAACGGCGTGTCCATGTATTTGTTCTGGATCCACGCGATGGCCCAAAGCTCGATGAAGACGACGATTACGGCAATCGTGGTCGCGGTCCAGAAATCCGGGATCAGGTAGGGCAGCGCGTGGCCAAGCCCGCCGATCGTGGTCATCACCCCCGAGGCCACGCCGCGTTTCCATGCTGCCCCCCGGCCCGAGATTTCGCCATCGTCCGAGGCCGCTTCGGTGAAGCCCATCGAGATGCCCGCCCCGATCGAGGCCGCAAGCCCGACCTGGAAAGTCTGCCAGGTGTCCTGCGTGGCAAAGGCCGCGGCGAAAATCGGTGCCAGCGTCGAGACCGAGCCGTCCATCAACCCTGCCAGTCCAGGCTGCACCCAGGTCAGCACGAACTGCCGGTGCCGGGTCTTTTCCTCGGCATCCTTGGCGCTTTCGGTCAGATGCTGTTCGGCCAGATCGGCGGCCCTGGCCTCATGCCCGGCCTCGATGGCGGCCAGATCGTTCAGAAGCGCGCGGGTGTCGGCATCGGTGCTGCGGCGAGCGGCGGCCTCGTAATAGCGTTGCGCGCCACGTTCCATTTCCTCGGCCTGCCCGCGAATGTCGTCCAGCGACAGGTTCTCCATCAGCCAGACCGGCTTGCGGGTGTAGAAATCGGCGATGTGCTCGCGCCGGATCAGGGGGATGGTGTCACCGAACCGCGCCTTGTGCAGGTCGATCAACCGCTGCGCGTGCCCTTCTTCCTCGCGCGCCATGCCTTCGAAGATCTTTGCGCTGGCCGGATAGCTTTCACGCAGTCGCGCGGCGAAACTGCGGTAGATCTGGCTGTCGTCCTCCTCGGACGAAATCGCAAGGGCGAGCACTTCCTGCTCGGTCAGGTCGGAAAACCGCCGACGGCCGGTGAAACGGGACAACATGGATCCACCTTTTTTAGAACCGTTCTAATATTCAATCCCCGTTGTATCGCGTCCAAACGACAAATCAAGCCCGATCCTGCCTGCGGCCGCTTGCACATGGCCGCATCAGCGCCTACATTTGGATTGTTCTTCGGAACTATGGACATAAACGCGCTCGTAATACACGGACTGGACCCGGGGGCGGTACCCGGCGGCTCCACCAAAAATCCTTTGTTTGGGGATCATGGGGCCGAAACAGGATCGACGGACGTCTAAAGGGGTTAGCTTTGTCTCGGTGAGATACCACCGTTATCGGTTCAAAAAGCATAGTTGCAAACAACAATCGTGCTCCGGTGGCAGTCGCTGCGTAAGCAGTGCCTAATACCGAAATCTTAAGTCCAGTCGCTTTGCAGCGGCTGGCGGGGTTCGCAGGTACCTGGCAACAGAAACCTGCACTTCCCCCCCAACATGCGACGCAGTCGTGACACCCGCAGGCTTCGGCTTGCGCCCCTGGCCCGTGGCGGTCACACATTCGCATGGCCTCGCCTTCCCCTTCCCTTGGCGCACTCTGGCGCGTGTTCGGCCGCATCGGCCTGTTGTCCTTTGGCGGCCCGGCGGCGCAGATCGCGCTGATGCATCGCGAGCTGGTCGAGGACCGCCCCTGGCTGACCGAGGACCAGTTCCTGCGCGCCCTGTCCTTCTGCATGATGCTGCCCGGCCCCGAGGCGATGCAGCTAGCCACCTATGCGGGCTGGCGGTTGCGCGGGGTGCCCGGCGGGCTGCTGGGCGGGGGGCTGTTCGTGCTGCCCGGTGCGGCGGTGATCGCGGCGCTGTCCCTGCTCTATGCCCGGTTCGGCACGCTGCCGCTGGTGGCGGCGCTGTTCGTGGGCATCAAGGCCACGGTGGTGGTGATCGTGCTGGAGGCCCTGCTGCGGGTCAGCCGCAAGGCGCTGAAGTCCGCCGACCGCTGGGCCATCGCCGGGCTGTCCTTCGTGGGCATCTTCTTCCTGCACCTGCCGTTTCCGGCCATCATCCTTGCCGCCGGCACCTATGGATTTTTCAGCACCCGCGCCCGCCCCCCTGACGACGCGACCGCGCTGCCGCGCGGGCATCTGCGCCGCACGATTGCCGTCTGGGGCGGGTTGTGGCTGCTGCCCGTCGCGGCCCTGTGGCTGGCGGATGCCGCTTTCCTGACAGATCTGGCGCTGTTCTTCTCGAAGCTTGCAGTTGTGACTTTCGGCGGCGCCTATGCGGTGCTGGCCTATATGACCCAGGCCGTGGTGGCCGAGCATGGCTGGATCAGCACGCAGCAGATGATCGACGGACTGGGACTGGCCGAAACCACGCCGGGGCCGCTGATTCTGGTGACGCAATTCGTCGGCATGCTGGCGGGCGATCTGCGTGGCGGCGTGGGGCTGGCACTGGCCGCGGGCGCGGTGGTGCTGTGGGTGACCCTCGTGCCCTGCTTCCTGTGGATCTTTGCCGGCGCTCCCTACATCGACTGGCTGGCGCATCAGCCGCGCCTGTCCGGCGCCCTGTCGGCGATCACCGCCGCGGTGGTGGGGGTGATCCTGAACCTGTCGGTGTGGTTCGCCCTGCATGTGCTGTTCGGACAGGTCACCGAGGTACGCTTCGGCCCCGTCACCCTGCTGCGCCCCGACTGGGCCAGTTTTGACACCCCAGCCGCCGCCCTTGGCCTGATCGCCGCCCTGTGCCTGTTGCGCCTGCACTGGCCGCTGCCACGGGTTCTGGCCGTGTCGGCCGGGCTGGGGCTGGCGCTCGGGCTGGCGGGCATCTGAAAGAATGGGCGTTTTCTGCCCTTTTCATTCCCGCCCCCCTTCCGATAGACCTTTAGAAAGGAAAGAGGGCCGAGCCATATGTCACGCAGCATCGACTACGGAAATCTCATGCACCGCGCCATGCGCACCCTGATCCGGCAGGTGCTGGAAGAGGTGTCCGAGCACGGCCTGCCCGGAGAGCATCATTTTTTCATCACCTTCGATACGCTGCACCCCGATGCGCAAATGGCCGACTGGCTGTCGGACCGCTACCCGGAAGAAATGACCATCGTCGTGCAGCACTGGTTCGACAATCTGGTGGTGGATGACGACGGTTTTGCCATCACCCTGAATTTCGGCGACCGGCCCGAGCCGCTGTATATTCCCTATGATGCCATCCGCACCTTCGTGGATCCGTCTGTGGAATTCGGCCTGCGCTTCGAAACCCAGGACGACGAGGACGACGACGACCTGGAAGCCGCCCCCATGGCCGAGGACGTGGAACCCGAGGCAGAACAGGCTTCCGGGCCGAAAGACGCCGAAGTCGTCAGCCTGGACAGTTTCCGCAAGTAGGCAGGGCGCGCGGGTAACCGGCTGATATCGCTAACCCGCTTCCCCGTCGCATTGCCAGCCCTCCAGCCGCCGCTTATAGGCATCGGGAACCTGTTTTCAGAGGATATCCCGATGACCCAGACCCGCACCGAATCCGACAGCTTCGGACCGCTTGAAGTTCCTGCCGACAAGTATTGGGGCGCCCAGACCCAGCGGTCGATCATGAACTTCCCCATCGGCTGGGAAAAACAGCCCGTGGCCATTGTGCGCGCGCTTGGCGTCATCAAGAAAGCCTGCGCCATGCAGAACAAGGCAACCGGCGATATGGACGCCCGCATTGCCGATGCTGTGATCGAAGCCGCCGGTGAAGTGATCGAGGGCAAGTTCGACGACAACTTCCCGCTGGTGGTCTGGCAGACCGGCTCGGGCACCCAGTCGAACATGAACTCGAACGAGGTCATCGCCAACCGCGCGATCGAGATCCTGGGCGGCGTCATCGGCTCAAAAGACCCGGTGCATCCGAACGACCATTGCAACATGGGCCAGTCATCCAACGACACCTTCCCGACCGCCATGCATATCGCCACCGCCATGTCGGTGCGCGACGTGCTGCTGCCGGGCCTGACCAAGCTGGCCGAGGGTCTGGAAGCCAAGTCGGAAGAGTTCAAGGACATCATCAAGATCGGCCGCACCCATACCCAGGATGCCACGCCGCTGACGCTGGGCCAGGAATTCTCGGGCTACGCGCATATGATCCGCCAGGGCATCGCCCGCGTCGAGACCGCGCTGCCGGGCATTTATGAACTGGCCCAGGGCGGCACCGCCGTCGGCACCGGCCTGAACACCAAGCAGGGCTGGGGCGAGGCCGTGGCGGCCCATATGGCCGAGATCACCGGCCTGCCCTTCGTCACCGCCCCCAACAAGTTCGAAGCCCTGTCGGCCCATGACGCGATGGTGTTCATGTCCGGCGCGCTCGCGACCGTGGCCGGGTCCATGTACAAGATCGCCAACGACATCCGCTTCCTCGGCTCCGGCCCGCGTTCCGGTCTGGGCGAACTGATCCTGCCGGAGAACGAGCCGGGTTCGTCGATCATGCCGGGCAAGGTCAACCCGACCCAGGCCGAGGCCATGACCCAGGTTGCCGCCCATGTGATGGGCAACGACGCGGCGATAAAATTCGCCGGCAGCCAGGGCCATTTCGAGTTGAACGTCTACAACCCGATGATGTCCTACAACCTGCTGCAGTCGATCCAGCTTCTGGGCGACGTGGCCGACAGCTTTACCCAGCGGATGCTGCTGGGCATCCAGGCGAACGAGCCGCGCATCGACAAGCTGATGAAGGAAAGCCTGATGCTGGTGACGGCTCTGGCGCCGACCATTGGCTACGACAATGCCACCAAGGTCGCCAAGACTGCCCACAAGAACGGCACGACGCTGAAAGAAGAAGCCATCGCCCTTGGCTTCGTGGATGAGGCCACCTTTGACGCTGTGGTGCGCCCCGAAGACATGATCGGCCCGAAAAGCTGATTGGTGTTTCCTTCGCCAGACGGTTGACCCACCCCTCTGGTTTCAGGGACACTTCCAGAAACCGGAGGAGAAGGTCAGATGCGTTGGCAAGGACGGCGGACAAGTCGTAACATCGAAGACCGGCGTGGCCGCCGCATGACGGGCGGCCCCGCAAAACTGGGCGGAATCGGCCTTTTGGCCGTGGTCCTGATCGGCGCCTTTCTGGGGGTCGATGTCACTCCCTTTCTGGGCGGCGGCGGCATGAGCCCGGCGCCCGCCCCCACCGGCCCCAACCAGATCGACGACAGCTCCGAGGAATTCGTGGCTGTCGTGCTGGCCGACACCGAAGAGGTCTGGGGCGAGATCTTCCGCAATTCCAACCTGCAATACATGGAGCCGAAGCTGGTGCTGTTTACCGGCCGCACGTCTTCGGCCTGCGGGCTGGCGGATGCGGCCACCGGCCCGTTCTACTGCCCCAACGATCAGCAGGTCTATCTGGACACCGATTTCTTCCGGATCATGGACACCGAACTGGGCGCCCGCGGCGATTTCGCCAAGGCCTATGTGGTGGCGCATGAGGTCGGGCATCACGTTCAGAACCTGCTGGGGACGCTGGAAGACAGCAACCGCCTGCGCGCCCAGTCCAGCCAGGCCGAGTCCAATGCCATCTCGGTGCGGGTGGAACTTCAGGCCGACTGTTATTCAGGCCTTTGGGCCCGTGCCGTGCAGGACCAGTTCGGCGTGCTGGAGCCCGGCGACATTGAAGAGGCGCTGAACACCGCCGCCCGCATTGGCGACGATGCCCTGCAAAGGGCCAGCCGCGGGGTGGTGGTTCCCGACAGTTTCACCCATGGTACCAGCGACCAGCGGCAGCGCTGGTTCGCGGCGGGCTACCAGACCGGCGATCCGCAAGCCTGCGACACCTTTTCGGCACGGGGTCTCTGAACCATGGCAGACACCCCCATCAACCTGTCACGCTATCGTAAGGCCAAGGTCCGCGCCGAGCGCAAGCGGCAGGCCGATGCCAATGCCGTCAGCCATGGCCGCACCCGCGCCGAAAAGGCCCGCGACGCCGCCGAGTCCGAAAAGATCACCCGCCTGCTGGATCATGCCCGCCGCGACGACCCCACCGACGCATGACCACCCGTCCCCGCAAACGCTCGCTGACGCTGCACGGCCATGCCACCAGCGTGTCGCTGGAAGATGCCTTCTGGGATGCCTTCCGCCAGATCGCCATCGAGGACGGGCTGTCGGTCAACGCGCTGGCGGCCCAGGTCGATGAGGCGCGCGGGCTGGAAGTGGGGCTTGCCACCGCCATCCGCCTGTTCGTGCTGTCGCACACGCAAGAGGCGCTGGCCCGCGCCCGGTCACAGGTGCAAGTGACAGCAGATGACATTTCCAAGCCGCCTCTGTAGGGTCGCGGTCGATCCACTCTTGCGACCGTCGGACCCGAACAGGGGCGCGGCAGAACTTCGGAACCCATGCAAGCGCCTGAAACCCTTCGTCTTGTCGGCCTGACCCTGCCCGCCAACAGCCTGGTGCTGCGCGACCACATGCGCCCGCCCGAACGGCGCACCGAGAACTACCAGCAGACCTATGACCGCACGACGCTGTTCTACGACATTGTCCGCCGGCCCGAGCGTGGCGACCTGCTGATCACCGCCCCACCGCTGATGAACCTGCGACCGGTGCTGACCGAAGGGTTGCGCGATGCGCAGGACGCGCCGCTGCGGTTGCGCATCCGGGATTTCGACAAGTACGCCCAGATCCGGGTCGCCGGGATGCATGACCGACTGACGTTTCACGGCCCCTCGGAAGTGACCGAGATTCTGCCCCGAACCGATGACGCGCCACCGTTTTCCGCCCTGAACTGCGCGGTGACCATGAACCGCAACAACCCGCTGCTCTGGGTGCAGACCTGGGCACTGCACCATGTGCGGCAGCATCGGCTGGAGGGGGTGTTGATCTTCGACAATGGTTCGACCGACTACACGCCCGAGGATCTGGCCGGGGCATTGGCGCAGGTGCCGGGGTTGAAATCCATCTGCGTGGCCTCGGCCCCCTACCCCTATGGCACCACCGACAAGGTGCTGAAGGGCGAAACCCGGCCGAATTTCCTGCAACCGGCCATGCTGAACCTGGCCCGCGGGTCGTTCCTGCGGCAGGCGCGGGCGGTGCTGAATTGTGATATTGATGAGCTGGTGCTCAGCCGCGATGGCACCTCGGTTTTCGACCGGGCGGCATCGAAACCCTGGGGGGCGGCGCGGCTGCCGGTCTATTGGGCCGATCCCGCGCCGGGCACCCAGGGCCCGTCGCCGCAATGGGCGCATCGCTGGCGCAACCCGACACGCACTCGCACGCCGCGCAAATGGTGTGTGGCACCGCGTGGCTTGCTCAGCAAGATGGGCTGGTACGTGCATCATGTCGGCGGCGAGGCGTTCAAGCTGAACCGCGAAAGCACAGCGCATGAAATCGTCCATTGCCGGGCCTGTTCCACCGGCTGGCATCCGTTCAAGGCGCGGCACAAGGCCAACGGGGATCTGCGCGAAGATCCGGAACTGAAGAGCCTGATGGATGATCTGGAGCGGCAGGTGAAGGAGCTTGGATTTGCACAGTGACCACCTGATCCTCGAGGCCTGCGGCCGGGTCCTGGACCCGGACGGCCCGATCGTGCGCGACCATGTGCGCAAACCCGACCGCCGCACCCAGCAATACCTGGAGCGGTTCGATCGCACGACGCTCTACTACGATTGCGTCTACCTGGCCGAGCGGCGCAGCTATCTGTTCACCGCCCCGCGGTTCCTGAACCTCTGGAGGCCGTTCCGGCAGGGGCTGCGGGTCAACGGGAAAAAGACGCGGGCAGTGACGCGGCGCAAGTGGCTACGCTGTGAACAGGTCGAAGTGCATGCCCCGCGCGGCAGCCTGACGCTGGATTGGCAGGGCGAGACCGCGCCGGTCGCCTTTCGCGATGGCATCGGCGATTGCTTCGCCGGGCTGAACTGCCTTGTGGCGGTGAACAAGAACAACCGCCTGGATTGGATCGCCGACTGGGCCGCCTATTACGCGCAGACACATGGGGCCGAGGGCGTCGTGCTGTTCGACAACGGCTCGACCGACTACACGCTGGCCGAGGTGAACGCGCGGCTGTCACAGGTGCGGGGACTGGCCCGCTCGGCGGTGATCTCGGCACCTTATCCCTATGGCCCGACCGACCGGTCGCGCAAATTGGAGGTCAGCCCGCGGTTCTTCCAGACCGCCATGCTGAACATCGGGCGGCGCGATCCGCTGGCCCGCGCCCGCGCGGTGCTGAGCGTGGACATCGACGAGATCGCCCGCAAGGCCGACGACGCACCCAGCATTTTCGATTTGGCGGTGGGGAACATGGTCGGCATGGCCACGCTGAACGGAGTCTGGGTCTATCCGGACCCCGACACCGATGGCCCCGTGGGACACGCGGCGCATGGGTTTCGCCGCAGCCCGGATCGTCCGTGCAACCGCAAGTGGTGCCTGCGCCCAGGCGGCGTACAGGATCGCTTTGGCTGGGCCGTTCATCATATTGGCGGCCCGTTGCAGGATCTGTTCACCAACCAGACACAGGTCAGCCTGCTGCACTGTCGCGGCACCTCGACAGGATGGAAGCGCAATCGTTTTTCCGATCCAGGAGAATTGCTGGAAGATCCTGAACTGGAGACATTCTGGAACACGCGCTTCCCAAAGCCTGCCGCCGAATAAGTGGCAGGCTTTTGGCCGTGAGTATTTTTACCAAGAAGAAGCTACGGCAAATATCTACGTCAGCCGTGGAATTACGTCAGGCAGGCTATTTCTTTTTACCGGCCTGATTGTGATCGCCGGAATTTCCGGGATCAAGATCCCTGCCGGACTCAGACGGCGTTTTCCTGCCGCGGAATTCACCACCGTTGCCCTTGCCGGCATTCGCTTCTCGGTTGATTTCGATCTGGTGCTTCTTTGCCTCGCTCCAGTTGGGGTTGTCGGCATTGATCGCCGAAGGTGCAGAGACACTCATGACCAGCCCTGCCGCAAGTAGGATGCGCATTGCCATTGGTAGACCCTCCCTTTTGAAAGTCCCTCCAATATATCAATTTTATCGAATAAATTTGAGGTAGAACAAATTGGGATTTGCGACTGAATTTCCCGGCAGCCCCTGATGAATTGAGAAATTATACCGCGTTCATTCTTCTCTCAATTTCGTGTGACAACCTATAAGAATAAAACTCGCCTAACACGTGCGGGAATTAACGCATACCGGGTATTTCGAATCTTCCGGGACGAGCCTTGCAAAATCAGCGGCGCATTGGGATTACCCAAGGGCGGCCAACGCCGGGAAATGCTCGAGCAGCCAATAGGAAAACGAGGAGAACCCGCCGGTCAGCATCAGCAGGCCGATGGTCCATAGCAGCAGGCCCATGACCTTTTCGATCTGCTCCATGTGCCGTTTCATCCAGCCCATCACACCGGTCAGGCGCGGCAGGAAGGCCGCGACCAGCAGGAAGGGCACGCCCAGACCGATGGCATAGATCGACAACAGCAGCGTGCCGCGGGTGAGCGAGGCTTCGGACGCGGCCAGCGACAGGATTGCGCCCAGTTGCGGCCCGATGCAGGGCGTCCAGCCAAAGGCGAAGGCGAGGCCGAGCACATAGGCACCCAGGGCCGAGCCGCCGCGGTCCCCGGCATCCAGACGTGCTTCGCGATCCAGAATGCCGATGCGATAAACGCCGATGAAATGAGCACCGAAGATCATCACGAGGATGCCGGCGATGGTGTTGAAATATCCCTGGTAGCTGAGAAACAGCGTCCCGATGGCCGAGGCGGTGAAGCCCAGGAACAGGAACACCGTGGACAGACCCAGCACGAAGAACAGCGCGGGCAAGATCGCCCGGTTGCGTTGGGTGCTTTCGCGATCGGACAGGTCGGCCAGCGACACGCCGCTCATGTAAGCCAGATACGGCGGCACGATGGGCAGCACGCAGGGCGACAGGAAAGACAGCATTCCGGCGACCAGCGCCACGGCCATGGCGGGCAGCAGCCCTGCGTCGATGATTTCGATCCCAAACATGGCTTTGGCTTATCTCAAGCGCCGAGGGGCGTCACGTCGCCGAATGTCACATTCCCGTGGTCTTTGTGCGCGGTGCGGATTATTTCGTTGGCCATGACCCATGATCTTGAAGTCGACGCCCTGGGGCTGCTGTGCCCCCTGCCCGTTCTCCGCGCGCGCAAGCGCCTGCAAGGCCTGTCGTCCGGGCAGGTGTTGTGTCTGCTGGCCGATGATCCTGCGGCGGTCATAGATGTGCCCCACTTCTGCAATGAAGCGGGGCACGATCTGCTGTCGCAGTCCAGCGAAGGCGCGGTGACGCGCTACCTGATCCGCAAGGGATAGACGGCGCGGGTCAGAGACCCGCCGACCACCATCCGCGCTTTTTCGGCTTGGCCGGTTCTGCCGGTGCGTCCTCTGCGGGCGCGCTTTCAGCGGTCTCCTCGACCACCGGTTCCGCAAGGATGGCCGGGGCCGGAGTGGGCTCGGCCTCCGGTTCCGGGGCGGTGTCCGGCGAAGGGGGGCTGTCTTCAGGTGCATCCGGTTCGACCGTGGCGCCATTGATCACCGCTTCGGCCAGATCTGCCTCGGCAAGCGGCACCACTGCCGGGGCGGCATCGGTCTGCGGCGCCGGATTGTCCTGCGGGGCAGGATCAGCCTGCGATACGACATCCATCTGGGGCGCGGGTTCGGCCTCGGTTTGAACCTCGATCACCTCGGCAACAACAGCCGGAGTTTCCTCTGCCGGTGTGGCCTCGGGCTCTGTCAGAGGGGTTTCCTCTGCCGTGTCCTGCGGTGCGGCATCGACGGGGGCCGCCGCGACCTCCGGATCGTCCTGCTGCGGAGCTTCGGCAGCAGCTTCGGACCCGGCATCAGCGGCCGCGTCTTCGCTGCTTGCCGCAGTGGCCTCGCCGTTTTCGCCGTTGGCACCATTGCCGCGCCGACGACGCCGGCGACGACGGCGCTTGCGCGGCTTGTCGTCTCCATCCTCGCGGGCTTCGGTCCGCTCCTGCTCGCCCTCGGGCTGGGTCTCGTGGGTGGCCTCGACGGTGACCTCTTCGGCCTCCTCGACGATGTCATCCTCTTCCTCGAACTCGGGCATGTTCGACATGTCGATCGAGATCACGGGTGCTGCGACTTCCACCTTGCGGGTGGCGGTCTTGAACTTCTCGACCGAGTAGTCGGGACTGATCAGGGTCACATCCGCCTCGACCCGAACGGCCATGCCGTAACGCGTCTCGATATGGGCGATGTGTTCGCGCTTGGCGTTCATCAGGTAGTTGGCGATGACCACCGGGGCTTTCACCAGCACCTCGCGCGAGCGGTTGCGCGTGCCTTCGTCCTCCAACTCCCGCAGAATTGCCAGCGAGACGTTGTCGTCCGACCGCACCAGGCCGGTGCCGTGGCAATGGGCGCAAGGCTGGGTCGTGGCCTCGATCATACCGGGACGCAGACGCTGACGCGACATTTCCAGCAGGCCGAACCCCGAGATCCGGCCTACCTGGATACGGGCGCGGTCGGTCTTCAGCTTGTCTTTCAGACGCTTCTCGACGGCAGCGTTGTTCTTGCGCTCTTCCATGTCGATGAAGTCGATGACGATCAGACCGGCAAGGTCGCGCAGGCGGCACTGGCGCGCCACTTCCTCGGCGGCTTCCAAGTTGGTCTTGAGCGCGGTTTCCTCGATCGAGCCTTCCTTGGTCGCCTTGCCCGAGTTCACATCCACGGCCACCAGCGCCTCGGTCACACCGATCACGATGTAGCCGCCGGATTTCAGGCGCACGGTCGGATTGAACATCTCGCTCAGGTAGGTTTCCACCTGGAACCGCGAGAACAGCGGCATCGGTTCGTTGTAGTGTTTCACGTTCTTGGCGTGGGACGGCATGATCATCTTCATGAAGTCCTTGGCGATGCGATAGCCACCTTCGCCTTCCACCAGAACCTCGTCGATCTCGCGGTTGTAGATGTCGCGGATCGTGCGTTTGATCAGGTCGCCTTCTTCATAGATCTTCGCGGGCGCGACCGACTTCAGCGTCAGTTCGCGGATCTGTTCCCACAGGCGTTGCAGGTATTCATAGTCGCGCTTGATCTCGGCCTTGGTGCGCTTGGCACCGGCGGTGCGCACGATCAGGCCCGCGCCCTTGGGCACGTCAATCTCGGCGGCGATCTGTTTCAGCTTCTTGCGGTCAGCGACGTTGGTGATCTTGCGGCTGATGCCGCCGCCACGGGCGGTGTTGGGCATCAACACGCAATAACGGCCGGCCAGCGACAGATAGGTGGTCAGGGCCGCACCCTTGTTGCCGCGTTCTTCCTTGACCACTTGCACCAGCATGATCTGGCGGACCTTGACCACTTCCTGGATCTTGTAGCGACGCGGACGCGGGCGGCGCGGCGGGCGAATGTCCTCGACCGTGTCATCATCGGCCACGTCTTCGATCTGATCGTCTCCGTCCTTGGACTCGACTTCTTCGACGGGCGTTTCGATGGGCAGTTCGGCGTCATCATCCGCGGCGGCATCGGCCAGCGGCGGCAGCGAATCGGCCGGCTCGTCGGCCACCTCGGCCGCCGGGGTATCGTCGTCGGTGTCTTTCAGGGTTTCCGGATCGGCACTGGTCACCACGTCCGACGGGGTGCTGGCCGCGATGGAGCGCGGGCCGTCGGTGTCGGGGGTCTCTTCAGGTGCGGCGTCATCTGCGGGAGCGGGAGTTTCCGTTGCCGGAGCGTCTTCGGAGTTCTCGGGGGTGTCGGCCTGCGGCGCAACTTCGTCCTGCGGCGTCTCTGCCTGCACGGCAACATCAACGGTCTCGGGGGCGGCATCAACCTCGTGGGCGGGGGCGGAAACAACCTCGGGGGCGGCGGCGGCAACAACCTCGGGGGCGGCGGCAGGCTCCACTTCGGGGGCAGTGCTTTCGGCCTCGGATGCGGGGGCAACCTCGGCGGTGTCCACGGTCACGTCAGCCTCGGCATCCACCTTGGCGGGCAGATCGTCCACCAGCGTGGCTGCGTCCTGCGTCTGGTCATCTTCGCCCAGATCGACCACATCCATGCCCGGAATCGCGGGCTCAACCGCGGCCGCAGCCTCGGTCACCGGCGTGTCATAATTGGCATCCTTCGATTTGTCGGACTTCCGACGCGACCGCGTGCGCGAGCGGCGGGGTTTCGAAGGTTTTTCTTCTTCCCCGTCCTCGGCGTCATTGTCGCGCATCTGATCGGCATAGGCCTGTTCCTCGGCCAGCAGCGCCTCGCGATCCGCGACCGGGATCTGGTAATAGTCGGGATGGATTTCCGAGAACGCCAGAAACCCGTGACGGTTTCCGCCATAGTCCACAAAGGCCGCCTGAAGCGACGGTTCGACCCGCGTAACCTTTGCTAGATAGATGTTGCCAGCAATCTGGCGCTTGTTCTCCGATTCAAAGTCGAATTCCTCGACCTTGTTTCCGTCAACAACAACGACGCGGGTCTCTTCCGCATGCGTTGCGTCGATAAGCATTTTCTTAGCCATGTAATCTCTTTGCACCGACCCGGCGGAGGCGCGTGGGCAATCTGCTCTGGCCTGCGGTGGGGGTGTCTAGTTGCGGCGACGCCTGCCCCAGTCCCATGCCGCCACACGCGGCCGGCCATCCGGGCCGTCGCTGCGTCAGTCATGTTCCGTGCGCAATGCATCGCATTCTGGTCCTTGGCGCGTGCTGCGCCGTTGAAAACCCATGCGGCAGAAGCCTGATGATGGGCCGTGATACTACCCCAGGGGGGCTGTCTTTCGTCTGCCTGTGGCGCCCGGTCCGAAAGGGTCGGTCAGCGCAAAGGCAGGGAAATCTCTCGGGGCGCTTGGCCCCGATGTCTCATTAAACCCGTCAAGTGTGAAATGACAATGGCTCAAACAGAGTTTTCTCGATGCAACACCGCCACGGTGTTCAGGTATAGTCGCTGCGGACCAACCCGTATTTCGCCATCTTCTCGTTCAGGGTCCGGCGCGGCAGGCACAATTCGTCCATGACCTTGGCCACGGCCCCGCTGTGCCGGCGCAGGGTGTTGTCGATCAACATGCGCTCGAAGGCTTCCACGTGCTTTTTCAGCGGCTTGCCTTCCTGGGTTAAAGGAACCGACACCGCTTCGTTGTCGGAAATCAGAAGCGAGGTGATCGACCCGCCGCCGCGTCGCGCCTGCAGAACCGCGCGTTCGGCCACGTTCATCAACTGGCGCACATTGCCCGGCCAGGGCGCCTGCAGGAACTGCGCGGCTTCCTGTGCGGTCAGTTGCGGGGCTTCGGTACCGTATTCCTCGCCGAAGCTTTTCGAGAATTCCGCGAACAGCATCAGGATGTCGTCACCCCGGGTGCGCAGCGGCGGCAGGCTCAACTTAAGCGAGGCAAGCCGATGGAACAGATCGGCGGTCAGGGCCTGATCGCAGGGCAGGCCTTCCACGGTCTGTCCGCAAACCGACAGGATGCGCGGCATCGCCTCTTGCGCCGGATCGCTGATATAGGCGCCCAGACGGGTCTGGACCGCGGCGGGCATCAGCTGGATGTCTTCCAGCAGCAAGGTGCCGCCACGGGCTTCCTGCACCGCCGGCGGATTGTCGACGGCCAGACCGTCGGCACCGCCGAACAGACGGGCCATCAGGCTGTCTTCGTCATGCTGGCCACAGAACACCTGCACCAGCGGCCGCGAAGCGCGCGCGCCGACCGCATGCAGGGCACGGGCTACCAGCGACTTGCCGGTGCCGGTCTCGCCCTCGATCAGCACGTGACCATCGGCCTGCCCCACGTCGAGGATCTCGTCCCGCAGCGCCTGCATCGCGGCGCTGGCGCCGATCAGGTTCGACACTGCGGACGACCCGCCCGACAATTCGCTGCGGATGGCGCGGTTCTTCAGCGCCGTTTCCCGCACGTTGCAGGCTTTCTGCACGATCTCCGTCATGCGGTCCGGATCGAAGGGCTTTTCCAGAAAGTCGAAAGCCCCGATCCGCATCGCCTCGACCGCCATGGGCACATCGCCGTGACCGGTGATCAGGATCACCGGCAGCGCACTGTCATGGTGCATCAACCGCTTCAGGAACATCATGCCGTCGATCTCGGGCATCCGGATGTCACTGAGCACGATCCCGGGATAGCCCGGTCCGACCTTGGCCAATGCCGCGCGGGCGCTTTCGAAGGTTTCGGTTTCGAACCCCGAGAGCGACAGCCACTGGCTGATGGACTTGCGCATGTCGAGCTCGTCATCAACGATTGCGACTTTCATCCTCGTGTCTCCGTCATTGGGCGGCCAGGCTATCCTCGCCGTAAACCGGAAGTTGCATTTCGAACAGGGCCCCGCCTTCGGGACGATTTCGGGCAATCAGGCGTCCGCCCAGATCGTTGACGATGCTGCTTGAGATCGCCAGCCCAAGACCCAGCCCGTCGCCGGGATCCTTCGTGGTGTAGAAGGGTTCGAACAATGAGTCGAAATCGTGGATTCCGTCGCCATTGTCCAGCACCGACAGCGAAACGTGATCGCCCTCGGCCAGCAAAACCGTGATTTCGGGCGTATCGACCGAGGCCGCAGCATCGACCGCGTTGCGCAGCAGGTTCACGATCACCTGTTCCATCCGGTAACGGTCGCCCAGAACCAGCGTCGGTTCTTCGGGCAGGCTGACCGAGACTTCGATCTGAAGCTGGCGCAGTTGCGGCTCCATCATCGACAGCGACGAGGTCACCGCCTCGCGCATGTCCACCTTGCCCAGGGTTTCGGTGTTCTTCGAGGCATAGGATTTCAACTGGCGCGTAATCGCGCCCATGCGGTCGATCAGATCGTTGATGCGCTGCAACGAGGACACCGCCTCTTCGGTGCGCTTGCGGCTGATCAGCAGGCGGGCCCCGGCCAGATAGGTTTTCATCGCGGCCAGCGGCTGATTCAATTCGTGGCTGACCGCCGCCGACATTTCGCCCAATGCGGCCAGTTTCGACGATTGCGCGATGGTCTGTTCGGCCACTTCAAGGTTTTTCTCGGCTTTCTGGCGTTCGGCGATTTCGCGTTGCAGCAACACGTTCAGCTTGCGCAGTTCCGACGATTCCTTCTGCAAGCGGGCCGAGCGGCGTTCGGCCTGCCGCGAGGTGGTGTAGAACAGGGTGGCGGCAAGGATGGCGAAGGCCATGACCTCGATGGCCACCGCCGTGGCCACGCGCTCGCGCACGGTTTCATGGGACGAATAGCCGACGATGCGCCATCCCTGGAACGGGATCCGCGCCTCGGAGCGGATCACCGGGAGGCCATGCACCACCGTATCGGTCGCCCCGGAGAGGGTCAGCCAGGCGGTGCGCAGGTTGGTCCAGGTCTTGGCCTGCTCGGTCCCCAGCGCCAGGGCTTCTTCCTCGGTCTTGTTGCGCCAGCGCGAGTCCGTGGTCAGCAGGATGGCGCCACTGCTGTCGGTGACGATCAGCGCCTCGGCAATACCAGCCCAGCTGCGTTCGTATTTCTTCAGATCGACACTGACCACGATGACGCCCAGAACGTCATTGCCCTGGGTGACCTTGCGCGAATAAGTGAAGATCGGCAGCCCCAGCTCATCCAGTTGCGAGTTGAACACCGTCGTGTTCGACCGCAGCGCATTCACAAGGTAGGGATCGGTCCGGTGGATCGTGCCAAGCTCCAGCCGGTCGCTGGAGGCCACAGTGCGGCCATCCACATCCAGCAGCAGCAGCCGGGCGGCCCCGATCTCGTCGCGGTATTCGATCAGGCGTTGCGTGCTTTGCGAGAAATCCCCCGCCGCCAGCGCCGAGGTCAGATGCGGGTCGCGGGCCAGAAGCTGCGGCACGATCGAGCTTCGCCGCAATTCGGACATCACGTTGCCGGAAAACAGCGCCAGCCGCACCTCGGATTCGGCGCGAATCTCGGCCACGGTGCGGGCGCTGAGCACCACGATGGTGACCCAGATTACCACCGCTGCGATGATGGCCAGAAAACCCAGAAAGACCCGTGGCCGCCAAAGCCCCGAGTCAAACCTGCCCGTCATGTGAGAATTGCGGCTTTCGCTTGTCATGCCCTAGCCTGCCCCACCCGTGCTGACGTTGCAAAAGGAACATGGGGGTGGTGGCGGATGCCCGCCACCACTTGCGGCAGGTCTTCGCCTAGGCGGTGGCCAGGCTGGACATGATCGACGAGAAAATCGCCGCGCCGTCGGTGCCGCTGTGAAGTGGATCAATGGCACGCTCGGGATGCGGCATCATTCCCAGCACCCGGCGGTTTTCCGACAGGATGCCGGCGATGCGGTCCATCGAACCGTTGATGTCGGTGGCATAGCGGAAGGCCACGCGATCTTCGCCCTTCAGGCGGGCCAGCACCTCGGTATCGGCGAAATAATTGCCATCGTGGTGCGACACCGGAATTTCGATCTGGCTGCCTGCCTCAAGATCGGCGGTGAACGGGCTGTCGGTGGTGACCACGTCCAGCGGAACCGGCTTGCAGACGAACTTGATCCCGGCATTGCGCATCAGTGCACCGGGCAGGATGCCGCTTTCGGTCAGCACCTGGAAGCCGTTGCAGATGCCCAGCACCATGCCGCCTTTTGCGGCGAAATCGGCCACCGCGCGGGTGATCGGCGCCTGCGCGGCAATCGCGCCGCAGCGCAGGTAATCCCCGTGCGAAAATCCGCCCGGCACCCCGACGATGTCGATGCCTGCGGGCAGTTCGGTGTCCTTGTGCCAGACCATCGCGGGCTTCTGCCCACCGAAGGCCTCGAAGGCGACGGCCAGATCCCGGTCACAGTTCGAACCAGGGAAGACGATGACAGCGGCGCGCATCAGGCGATCTCGATCCGGTAGCTTTCGATCACCGTGTTGGCGAGCAGTTTTTCGCACATGCGGGTCACCTGATCATGTGCCGCGTCGCGATCTTCGCCCGCCAGGTCCAGTTCGATGATCTTGCCCTGGCGGACCCCTTCGACCCCGTCGAACCCCAGCGTGCCAAGGGCATGACGCACCGCTTCGCCCTGGGGGTCGAGAACCCCCTGTTTCAGCATGACATGCACGGTAGCTTTCATCGTCGGCCTCAGTTGATCAGTGTCGGTTTGGTGATGGGCGTGGAGTTCGAGGGCAGAACCCCCAGACGCCGGGCCAGTTCGGAATAGGCATCGGACAGGCTGCCCAGATCCTGCCGGAACACGTCCTTGTCCAGTTTGCGGCCGGTTTCGATGTCCCACAGGCGGCAGCTGTCCGGGCTGATCTCGTCGGCCAGGATCAGGCGCTGATAGTCGCCGTCGTAGACGCGACCGATCTCGATCTTGAAGTCGATCAGGCGGATGCCGACGGCCATGAAGACGCCCGACAGGAAGTCGTTCACCCGCAGCGCCAGCGATACCATGTCGTCCAGATCCTGCTGGCTGGCCCAGCCGAAGGTGGCGATGTTTTCCTCGGTGACCAGCGGATCGCCCAGCCCGTCATCCTTGTAGCAGAATTCGACCATCGGGCGCGGCAGCACCTTGCCCTCGGGAATGCCCAGACGCTTGCTGAGCGAACCCGCAGCGCGGTTGCGCACGATGACTTCCAGCGGGATGATCTCGACCTGCCGGATCAACTGTTCGCGCATGTTCAGCCGACGGATGAAATGAGTCGGCACCCCGACCTCGTTCAATCCGTTCATGAAGAACTCGGACAGCCGGTTGTTCAGCACGCCCTTGCCGTCGATGATGTCATGCTTGGCCGCGTTGAAGGCGGTGGCATCATCCTTGAAATACTGCACATAGGTGCCGGGCTCGGGGCCTTCATAGAGAATCTTGGCTTTGCCTTCATAGATCTTCTTGCGGCGTGCCATGGGGTCTCCGATCTGACATGAGGGGCGCGACGGTTCGCGCCGGGTATCGGGCGTATATGCCAATGCCGTAAGTGTCGCAAGGCGAGCGCCGCCCTGCCCCTTGTGGCATCTGGCCATAGCTTGCATAACCGGGGCAACAACGA
This sequence comes from Fluviibacterium sp. S390, assembly GCF_049800695.1. Classification (NCBI taxonomy): domain Bacteria; kingdom Pseudomonadati; phylum Pseudomonadota; class Alphaproteobacteria; order Rhodobacterales; family Paracoccaceae; genus Meridianimarinicoccus; species Fluviibacterium sp. S390. Next base: position 30,600 of record NZ_JBNAFN010000006.1, read on the forward strand.
CCGTGCGGAGACCCCCGATGACCACATTCGACGAACGCGAAAGCGCCTTTGAAAACAAGTTCGCCCATGAAGCAGAGCTTGAATTCCTGTCGGAATCGCTGCGGAACAAGCAGATCGCCTATTGGGCCGCCGAAAAATTGGGCATGAGCACCGCCGAAGCGGCCCTCTATGCCAAGGACCTGATCAAGGCCGATTTCTCGGAACCGGGCCCCGAAGTGGTGGTGCGCAAGCTGGTTGCCGACCTGAAAGATGTTGCTGACGAGGCCACCATCCGTGCGAAGATGGAAGAATCCCTTGAAGTAGCACGCAAGAAGGTCTTCGGCGACGAGGCCTGAGCGAAAGGGCCTTGCCCTGCGGCCCTGGTGGCCGCTGTATAGAAGAAAGCCCGCCCGTGCGGGCTTTTGCCGTTGATGCCTGACCCTGGGAGGTACCCTTGCCCGACGCGCTCTCCGATCTTCTTGCCACGCGGGACTGGATCCTGGCCGATGGGGCCACCGGCACCAACCTTTTCAACATGGGGCTGTCGTCCGGCGATGCGCCCGAGATGTGGAACGAGACCCAGCCCGACAAGATCCGGGCGTTGTATCGCGGCGCGGTCGAGGCGGGCAGCGACCTGTTCCTGACCAACAGTTTCGGCAGCAACCGTGCCCGGTTGAAGCTGCACGACATGGGCCACCGATCCCACGAGTTGTCGCGCGTAGCCGCCGAACTGGGCCGCGAGGTGGCCGATGCCGCTGACCACAAGGTCGTCGTCGCAGGCTCGATGGGCCCCACCGGCGAGATCATGGCCCCCATGGGCCAGCTGACCCATGCGCTGGCCGTCGAGATCTTCCACGAACAGGCCGAGGGGCTGAAGGCCGGCGGCGCCGATGTTCTGTGGATGGAGACGATCTCGGCCGCCGAGGAATACAAGGCCGCCGCCGAGGCCGCCGAACGGGTCGGGATGCCGTGGTGTGGCACCATGAGTTTCGACACCGCCGGGCGCACCATGATGGGGCTGACCGCCGCCGATCTGGCCAAGATGATCGACCGGATGCAACACAAGCCGCTGGCCTTCGGCGCCAATTGCGGCGTCGGCGCATCCGACCTGCTGCGCACGGTTCTGGGGATCACCGCGCAGGGGCCGGAAACCCCGGTCATCGCCAAGGGCAATGCGGGCATTCCGAAATATGTCGATGGCCATATCCACTATGATGGCACGCCCGACCTGATGGCGCGCTACGCCGTGCTGGCCTTGCACAGCGGCGCCACCATCATCGGCGGGTGCTGTGGCACCACCCCCGATCACCTGCGCGCCATGCGCGCCGCACTGGAAGACGCCACCCCCGGCCCCCGGCCCAGCCTGGATGACATCGCCGGCGCGCTTGGGGCATTTTCCTCGGCCAGCGACGGGCTCGACAGCACACCGATCCCCTCGCGCGGGCGCGGTCGGCGGCGCAGAAGCCCTACCTGAGGTCGGGAACGCCGGTACAGGTGTCGCGAACCAGACAGTCCGCGGCCCCGATATCACGAAAACATGGTGGAAAGAGTAACCCCCGATCCGGGATACGCCGCCATGAGTGAAGACGACGACATCATCCTGTCCGAACTGGCCGACGACGAATTGGTCGAGCAGATGTTCGATGACCTCTACGATGGCCTCAAGGAGGAGATCGAGGAAGGCGTCAACATCCTGCTGTCCCGCGGCTGGGCGCCGTATCGCATCCTGACCGAAGCACTGGTTGGCGGCATGACCATCGTCGGCCGCGACTTCCGCGACGGGATCCTCTTCGTACCCGAGGTGCTGCTGGCCGCCAACGCCATGAAGGTCGGCATGGCAATCCTGAAACCGCTGCTGATCGAAACCGGTGCGCCGCGCGTTGGCAAGATGGTGATCGGCACCGTGAAGGGCGACATCCACGACATCGGCAAGAACCTTGTGTCGATGATGATGGAAGGCGCCGGGTTCGAGGTGGTCGATCTGGGCATCAACAACGCGGTCGAAGCCTATCTGGACGCGCTGGAAACCGAAAAGCCCGATATCCTTGGCATGTCGGCGCTGCTGACCACCACCATGCCCTACATGAAAGTGGTGATCGACACGATGGTCGAGAAGGGCCTGCGCGACGACTATGTGGTTCTGGTGGGCGGTGCGCCGCTGAACGAAGAATTCGGCCGCGCCATCGGGGCCGACGCCTATTGCCGCGATGCCGCCGTGGCCGTGGAAACCGCGAAATCCTTCATGGAACGCCGACACAACCAACTGGCCAATTGACCCGGACGGCGCCCTGAGGGGCGTCCAACCCCAAGGCCGCGCCCATGCCTGACACCCAACATGCTCCCCCCGACCGCATCCTCATCATCGGCTGTGGCGCCATCGCACGTGAGATCCTTGCGCTGAAAGAGGCCAACGGCTGGGATCATCTGGATCTGACCTGCGTGCCCGCGATCTATCACAACCACCCCGAGAAAATCCCCGGCGCGGTGCGGGAACTGCACGCCAAGCATCACAAGGCCTATGACCGGATCGACGTGGCCTTCGCCGATTGCGGCACCGGCGGGCTGTTGCAGAATGTCTGCGACGAGCTTGGCATGGCAATGATCGCCGGGCCACATTGCTATGCCTTCTTCCAGGGCGCGGCCGCGCCACCGCCCGAGGACGACATGACCGCCTTCTACCTGACCGACTTCCTGGTGCGGCAGTTCGATGCCTTCGTCTGGAAACCGCTGGGGCTGGATCGCCACCCCGAGTTGCGCGACATGTATTTCAGCCATTACGAGCGGCTGATCTATCTGGCCCAGGTGCCCGACCCGGAACTGGACGCCCGCGCCCGCGACTGCGCGCAACGCCTGGGGCTGGCCTTCGAACGGCGCGAGACCGGTTTCGGCGGGCTGGCCGACTGGATGGCCACCCGCGCAACCCCGGCCTAGGCGGCGGCGGTTTCTCCGGCCACCAGACGGATGCGTTCCACCATCGCCCGCAATCCGTTCGAACGCTGCGACGACAGGTGATCGTTCAGGCCCAGACGGCCCAGTTCCGCAGCGGCATCCACCTGCCCCACTTCGCGCACCGAAAGGCCGGAATACAACGCATGCAGGATGGCGATCAGCCCGCGCACGATCATCGCGTCGCTTTCGCCTTCGAAGTCAAAGGTCGCCTCGGGCCCGCTGCCGTCGATGATCGGACGGATCCAGACCTGGCTGGCGCAGCCGTCCACCTTTGTCGCCGGCACGCGAAACACTTCGTCCAGCGCGGGCATTTCCTTGCCCAACTCGATCACATGGCGATAGCGATCTTCCCAGTCGTCCAGAAACTCGAACGTATCGGCAATCTCTTCAAAGCGTTCCGTGGCCATTTGCACCCTCTTGGTTTTCGTGCCATCACCTAAGCCGCACAGAGGCGCACGTCCAGAACCCCAACCCTTGGCAGCACGAGCATATTGATGATTCTTTCTTTTGGCATCTCGCGCCCGCTGATCCTGTTGGCCCTTTGCGGCACGCTTGCCGGGTGTGGCAACAGCCTGGGTGGCTGGTTCAACACCGCGCCCCCCGACACGCTAGAGCCCGAGGACGGCTATGATCCCATCGTGACCGACAGCCGCCGTCCGGTCGCCACCATCACGGATCTGCGAATCGCCCCGTCGCCCGGCGGCGTCATCGTGCAGGCCAACGGATTACCGCCTACCCAGGGATACTGGGACCTGGAACTGGTCCGCGTCGGAGAGGACGCAGCACCCGCCAGCGAGATCCGATTGGAGTTTCGCGCCCGCCCGCCGATCGGCGAAACGGCCGTCGGAACAGCAGAAAGCCGCGACCTGGAAGTCGCGACTTTTCTCAGCAACCATGAATTGGCGGGGGTCAGCAGGATCACGGTGATCGGGCAGAGCAACTCGCGCACGGCCCGGCGCTGAGTCTAGCCAATCAGCCGATTGGCCATCGCACCCTGTTCGTCATAGTGACGCTTGAGCCGCTGTAGCGCGATGCGCAACACCACCTTGCCCGAGCGCGCCGACCAGCCCATCGATTTCTCGGTGGTCTCGATCCCCTCCAGGAAGCAGCAACAGCGCAGCACCACGTCGCCCAGACCCGCGCCCAGTTCCTCAAGTGCCGCCATGACCCGGCGCCGGGCCGCCTCCGAGGTGGCATTGCCGCATGTGGAGGCCCAGTCCATGTCCGACTGCGGTTCGCTCAGGATATTGGCCCAGTTCTGAGCCACTTGCGGCCCCAGTTGCGACATCTCGAAATCTTCGCGCAGACGCTCTCCGGCGGCGACAAGATCGTCGGTCAGGAAGGGTTGGCCGGATTTGTCCTTGCGCCGGGCCAGCGCCGACAACGGCGATTCCGACAGGTTGTAACAAGGGCGCCGACGGCGGCCCGAGGGGCTTTGCGCCACCGGGTCCATGTGCCGGTGCTGCCCGGCAAAGGGATCGGCGGATTCGTGCAGTTCCGTTGTATCGTTGGCTTCGGCCAGCATCCGTTTCAACGCCGCGCGCCCGACCCCGGTGATGGTGTACTTCGAAATCCGGCCCTTACCGGTGATGCGGATCCAGTCGTTCAGCGCCATGACCTCGGCCACCTCGCGGTCCACCACGGCCGTTCGCGTGGTGTCGCCGCCGGGAAGGTCCCGCACCACGACCGCCTTTTCCATGTCCTGCGCGAAAGCCAGCACCGCCCCGCTTTCGGCCAACCTGCGCAGGACGCGTTTGGCCTCGCGGCTCAGGTCCTGTCGGCACTCTGGCGAGAACTGGGCTTGGATCGTGGCAGTCATGGTTCGGGTCTCCTCGGGCGAATGATCCTGAATTGTGTGGTCGAAGGGTAAGTCACTCAAACGATTGAAGGCACCATCTACGAGCGGGTCCTCACGCCTGTTTTCAAAACGGCGGACACGACGCATTACAGTGGAAGGCTGGTATCCGGTATCGCGTGCGATGGCGCGGATCGACCTTCCCAACTCGGTATGAACTACGTAATGAATAGCCGCTTCGGGCAGCCACCACACAGCAGAAAACGTTTCGGATGTCACAATCGCCTGATTGGTCACGCTGAAGTCTCCTCAAGCCTTGCGAGCGGCACAGGCTTCCCCCACGGATTGGCCTGTTGAGCCTGTCGCAACACTTCTTTCAGGTCTGTTAAAATTGTCTGCATGGTTAAGCATTGTTTATAATGCCTAAATCTTGGTAGCCGTGGCGGACGGCGTGTTGCTTAAAATGCAACACACTCAATCTGGTTATCAATGTTGTTGCGAAAACCAGCACAGGAGAATGACATGATCGATCCCCTCAGCGCCTGAAGTCCCTGAACCGACCCACGCTTCTGGTGACCGCCGCGCGCCTTGCGCTGCCCGGATACAGCCGTGAAAAAGAGCTGCCACGCCTGCTGAACACGCCCAATGTGCCCGGCCGCAACCAGTGCATCCTGAAGTTGATGGAGTTGGAATCAGAGCTGAACGCCCAGCGGCGGGCCAAGGATCCCGTCTATGGACCGGCCCGCCATGTCAAGATTCTGTCCGCCCTGATGCACGAATCGCAACACCCTCGTGCGCCGAAGCGCCGTCAGCTGAAAGCGTCAGCGACCTCGGACTTCCTGCGGGCGATATAATCCTGCAGGGCATCTCGAATCGCCGGATCCAGCCCCGGCTGCTGATAGTCCGCCAGCAACTTGCGAACCTTGCGATTGGCCAGCGTCCGTGTGTCCGGCGCGTCATCGTCGATCCAGGTCTCGTAGGGGCGGTAGTCCAGCAGGTTGCTTCGCCAGAACGCGGTCTTGAAATTCGACTGGGTGTGGGCGCAGCCCAGGAAATGCCCGCCCGGCCCGACCTCGCGAATGGCCTCCAGTGCCAGATCGTCTTCGCTGACCGTGGGCTTGCGCGCCAGTCGGTGCAGGATGCCCAGTTGATCGGCGTCCATCACGAACTTCTCGGGCGAGGCCACCAGCCCGCCCTCAAGCCAGCCACAGGCGTGCAGCATGAAGTTGACGCCGGACATCAGCGCCAGGTTCAGCGAATTCGCGGTCTCATAGGCGGCCTGCGCATCGGGCAGTTTCGAGCCGTTGAAGCTGCCGCCTGACCGATAGGGCACCCCGAGCCGGCGCGCCAGTTGCCCTGCACCAGCGGTGATCTGGGCGGCTTCCGGGGTACCGAAGGTGGGCGCGCCCGAGTTCATGTCGATCGAGGTCACGAAGGCGCCGAAAATCACCGGGGCACCGGGACGAATCAACTGGCTGTAGGCGATTCCGGCCAGCACCTCGGCAAACACCTGCACCAGCGTGCCCGCCACGGTCACCGGCGACATCGCCCCGCCCACGATGAAGGGCGAGATGATGCAGGCCTGGTTGGCCATCGCGTATTCTTCCAGCGCCCCCATCATCACCGAATCGAATGTCAGCGGCGAGTTGATGTTGATCAGCGACGTCATCACCGTGTTCTGCGCCACGAACTCGGCGCCGAACAGGATCTCGCACATTTCGATGCTGTGACGGGCGCGCTCGGGCTCGGTCACCGCCCCCATGAAGGGTTTGTCCGACAGGGTCATATGCGCCATCAGCATGTCCAGATGGCGCTTGTTGGCGGGAATGTCGGTGGGTTCGCACACGGTGCCGCCGGACAGATGCAGCCAGGGGCTCATCTGCCCCAGCTTCACGAAATCATGGAAATCGGCGAGAGTCGCGTAGCGACGGTTCCCTTCCAGATCCAGCACGAAGGGCGGACCATAGACCGGGGCCAGCACCAGGTTGTCGCCGCCGATCTCGACCGAGTGTTCCGGATTGCGCGCATGATGGGTGAACCTGGCCGGTGCGGTGGCACACAGCTTGCGGGCCAGCCCGCGCGGGATATGCACGCGTTCGCCCTGCACATCCGCCCCGGCCTCGCGCCAGCGGTCCAGCGCGGCAGGGTTTTCCACGAAATTGACGCCGATCTCTTCCAGAACGGCTTCCGCCGCGGCCTCGATCCGGTCCAGCGCCGCGTCATCGAACAGGTCCAATGTTGGGATATCGCGGGCGATGACCTTGGCGGTCTCGACCTGAGTGCTGCTGCGTTCCGCGCGGCGCGCTGCGCCACCGCCGCCACGTCCGCGCCGTCGTCTGCCTTCATCCGCCATGATCTTGTCCCTTGATCGTGCATTCTTCCCGAAGGGGTGGCGTAGACCTAGCCAACCGCAGGCTGCGACCACATCGGTTTTGCGTCTCCTCGCGGCGCAAAACGACATTCGCACGGCTTTTCAGGTCCGCTGGCGGCATGGGCTTCGGGAAAGCCATGCAGACTCACTTGCAAGGCCCCGCGCCCTTGCCTATCAGCCTGCCATGACAGATGTTTCCCATGACCGCTTGCTGATTGTCGATTTCGGCAGTCAGGTGACCCAGCTCATCGCGCGCCGCCTGCGCGAGCTGAACGTGTATTGCGAGATCCACCCCTATCAGAATGTCACCACCGACTTCGTGCGCCAGATGGCACCGAAGGCCGTGATCTTCTCGGGCGGGCCGGACAGCGTGACCCGCGAGGGGTCTCCGCGCGTGCCACAGGACATCTTCTCGATGGGTCTGCCGATCCTGGGGATCTGCTATGGCCAGCAGGTGATGATGCACCAGTTGGGCGGCAAGGTCGAAAGCGGCCATGGCACCGCCGAATTCGGCCGCGCCTATGTCACCCGGCAGGGCCAGCTTGATCTGCTGGACGGCTGGTTCGCCGAGGGCCCCGAGCAGGTCTGGATGTCGCATGGCGACCATGTCAGCGAGATCGCGCCGGGCTTTCAGGTCTATGGCACTTCGCCCAACGCGCCCTTCGCCATCACCGCCGATCCCGAACGGCATTTCTATGCGGTGCAGTTTCACCCCGAAGTGCACCACACCCCACACGGCAAGACGCTGTACGAGAATTTCGTGAAGCTGGCCGGGTTTACCGGCGACTGGACCATGGGCGCCTACCGCGAAGAGGCGATCCGCCTGATCCGCGAACAGGTGGGCGAAAAGAAAGTCATCTGCGGCCTGTCGGGTGGTGTCGACAGTTCGGTCGCGGCGGTGCTGATCCACGAGGCCATCGGCGACCAGCTGACCTGCGTCTTCGTCGACCACGGTCTGTTGCGCAAGAACGAGGCCGAGGAAGTCGTGGCCATGTTCCGCGACAACTACAACATCCCGCTGATCCATGCCGACGAAAGCGCCCTGTTCCTTGGCGAGCTGGACGGCCAATCCGACCCGGAAACCAAGCGCAAGATCATCGGCAAGCTGTTCATCGACGTGTTCCAGAAACACGCCGACAGTATCGACGGGGCCGAGTTCCTGGCCCAAGGCACGCTGTACCCGGATGTGATCGAATCGGTCAGCTTCTCGGGCGGGCCATCGGTCACCATCAAGTCGCACCACAACGTCGGCGGGCTGCCCGAGAAGATGGGCCTGAAACTGGTCGAACCCCTGCGCGAGCTGTTCAAGGACGAGGTTCGCGCCCTGGGCCGCGAATTGGGCCTGCCCGACAGTTTCATCGGCCGCCACCCCTTCCCCGGTCCGGGCCTGGCGATCCGCTGCCCTGGCGAGATCACCCGCGAGAAGCTGGCAATCCTGCGCGAGGCCGACGCGGTCTACATCGACCAGATCCGCAAGCACGGGCTGTACGACGAGATCTGGCAGGCCTTCGTGGCCATTCTGCCGGTGCGTACCGTGGGCGTCATGGGCGACGGGCGGACCTATGACTATGCCTGTGCGCTGCGCGCGGTGACCTCGGTCGATGGCATGACGGCGGATTACTTCCCGTTCAGCCACGAGTTCCTGGGCGAAACCGCGACCCGGATCATCAACGAGGTCAAGGGCATCAACCGCGTCACCTATGACGTCACATCGAAGCCGCCGGGCACGATCGAGTGGGAATGACCTGACAGACACCGGGGCGTGTGGGCCGCAAAATTTGCGCCAGCGCCCCGATTCTCTGTATACTCGGACATCTCCCATCGTTGACCGAGGCCACGTCATGCATCTACGCCTCTTCAAATGTCCCAATTGCGGCCATCACATGCGACTGGGCGGGACGCGCTGCCGGCGCTGTTATTCGGAAAAGCCGGTGGTCTATTCGGCGTCCTTCATCGCATTTCTGGGATTCGTGTCCGGGCTGATCGCGGTCGCCTATCTGACGTATTGGGTCGCCACCCACATTCCGGCCACGCAGTAGGTCGTTTACAACACCCGGACGTTTTTTGGCCCGTGTCGTAGCGTTGAAAAAACTGTGACGCTACGTCTGGTTTGACGCCAATCCCCTGCAATTTTTAATGAAACCTGGGAACAGAAGACCACATCAAGTGGGGGAGACATGACGAGATCACTTAAACTGGCGACAGCCATTGTCGGGCTGGCCGGCGCAGCGCAGGCCGGCGGCATCGACCGATCCGGCCAGCCGATGGACCTTCTTTTCAAGGATGGCAACTACCTTGAATTTTCCGCGGTCCGGACCATCCCAAGCGTCAGCGGCACTGACCTGCCGCAATCGCCGCCGGGATTCCCGGTCCCGTATGACAGCGGCGCGTCTTACAATGACGTGGCTGATGCGTTCAACGACCTGCGGTTCGGCATCAAGTACGACTTCAACGAAAAGTTCAGCGTGGCCTTCATGGGCGGCGAGGACTACGGCGTCGATGTCCTGTACCCCGAAGAGACCGGCTCGCTTCTGGGCGGCACGCTCGCGGATGCCAATTCCTACGCGCTGGCGCTGGTCGGCCGCTTCCACGTCAACGAGAACTTCAGCTTTCATGCCGGTGTGCGTCGCCAGACAGCCGACGGCAAGATCGGCCTTGGCGGTCTCGCCTACGGCGGGGTCAACGGGTACGAGGTGAACCTCGGCGAGGATTCGGCCTGGGGCTATATTGTCGGCGGTGCCTACGAGCGGCCCGAGATCGGGCTCCGCGTCGCGCTGACCTACAACTCGACGATCACCCACAGCTTCAAGACCACGGAAACCCTGAACGGGGCCAGCCTGGGCAACAGCAAGAAAACCGATGTGGACATCCCGCAGTCGGTGAACCTGGACTTCCAGACCGGCGTTGCCGAAGACACGCTGGTGTTCGGCCAAATCCGCTGGGTCGATCATTCGCAGTTCACCGTGGATCCCGAGATTTTCACCGCCCTGACCGGAACCGGCCTGGTGAAAGTGGACAACTCCACCACCTACACGCTGGGGGTCGGCCACCGCTTCTCCGATCAGATCAGCGCCTCGATCGCCTACATCTACGACGATGTCTACGGCGACGATCTGGTGTCGCCGCTGGCGCCCACCCATGGCAGCCAGGCGCTGCGCATCGGGGCCACCTACCGCGTCAACCAGGTCGAATTCGCCGCCGGTATTCGCTATACGTGGCTGGGCGATGCCTTGGCCGAAACCGGCACGCCGGACGTGGCGCGCGCCGATTTCTCGGACAACAGCGCGGTCTCGGTCGGTCTGCGCGTCGGCTATTTCTTCTGAAGCCAACCAACCGCTTTACCGAAGGGCCGCCCATGGGCGGCCCTTTGTCGTTGCCGCCGGCTTTGTGTTGAAGCGCCCCGGCCTTCCCTGCTAGGCGAGAGCGGCAAGACAGGGGCAGCACATGATCACACGACCCACCGCCGATGCCTGGCGGCAGCAGGACCGCAAACGCATTCTCTTTTTCGGCATGTCGGGGCTCGGCAAGACCCATGTGTCGTCGATGCTGCGCGACTGCGGCGGCTGGTTCCACTATTCGGTCGATTACCGCATCGGCACCCGCTACATGGGCGAACATATCGTCGACAATTTCAAGCGCGAGGCGATGCGCAACCCCTTTCTGGCGGAACTGCTGCTGAGCGATTCGATCTACATCGCCTCGAACATCACCTTCCACAACCTTGCGCCGCTCTCGACCTATCTGGGCAAGCCCGGTGATCCGGCCAGGGGCGGCCTGCCCTTCGACGAATACCTGCGCCGGCAGGAGCAGCACCGCGTGGCCGAGGTTGCCGCCCTGCTGGACACCGCCCATTTCGCGCATCGCGCCGAAGACCTGTACGGCTACCGCGACTTCGTTTGCGACAGCGGCGGCTCGATCTGCGAGGTCGTGGATCCCGAAGACCCGGAAGATCCGGTGCTGACCGCCCTGGCCGACACCGCGCTGATGGTCTGGATCGAAGGCTCCGACGCCCATACCGCCGAACTGGTGCGCCGCTTCGACAAGGCGCCCAAGCCGATGTATTACCAGCCCGCCTTCCTGACCGAGAAATGGGCCGAATACCTGGACCTGAAATCGGTGCCCGAGGACAAGGTCGATCCCGACGATTTCGTGCGCTGGACCTATGCCCGCGCGCTGGCGCACCGGCAGCCGCGCTATGCCGCGATGGCCCGCAACTGGGGCATCTCGGTCAAGGCCGAAGACATCGCCGCCGTCCACAATGCCGAAGACTTGACCGACCTTGTCGCCCGCACGCTTGAGGCCCGTTGACCCACGGCCTATATCCCTAAGTTCACGCAATCTCGGGAAAACCCATGCCCATCAAGATCCCCTCCGACCTGCCCGCCTATGATGTTCTCGACCGCGAGGGCGTCATGGTCATGTCCGAAGGGCGGGCCGCGCATCAGGACATCCGCCCACTGCAAATCGGCCTGCTCAACCTGATGCCCAAGAAGATCCAGACCGAAACGCAATTTGCCCGGCTGATCGGCGCAACACCGCTGCAGATCGACCTGACCCTGATCCGCATGTCCGAGCATCAGTCCAAGACCACCTCGGCCGAGCACATGGAAGCGTTCTACCAGCCCTTCGAGGCGGTGAAGCACCGCAAGTTCGACGGTCTGATCATCACCGGCGCCCCGATCGAGCATCTGCCCTTCGACGAGGTCACCTATTGGGACGAGCTGTGCGAGGTCTTCGACTGGACCCAGACCCATGTGCAATCGACCTTCGGCGTCTGCTGGGGCGGCATGGCGATGATCAACTATTTCCACGGCGTGCGGAAACACATGCTGCCGCACAAGGCGTTTGGCTGTTTCCGGCACAAGAACCTCGATCCGGCTTCGCCCTATTTGCGCGGGTTCTCGGATGATTTCGTGATCCCGGTCAGCCGCTGGACCGAAATGAAACAGGACGAGATCGACGCCGCCCCTGGGCTGAAGACCCTGCTGGGCAGCGACGAGGTCGGCCCCTGTCTGGTCGAGGACAAGGGCCATCGCGCGCTCTATAACTTCAACCACTTCGAATACGACAGTGGCACGCTGAAGGAAGAATACGATCGCGATGTGGACGCGGGTGTGACAATCAACGTGCCGGGGCACTATTATCCCGACAACGATCCGTCGCGCACGCCGCTGAACCGCTGGCGGTCGCACGCGCATCTGCTTTATGGCAACTGGATCAACGAGATCTACCAGCACACGCCGTTCGATCTGAACGAGATCGGGCACTAGGATGCTGGAATTGGCCACAGCGGCGGCGCTGACCGGCGGCGCGGTGCTGGGCGTGGATCGTCTGGCCACGCGCGCCGAATCCCAGGCCGAGGCCGAGTTTCCGCCCGAAGGCCGGATCCTGACCATCGACGGGGTGAAGGTGCATGCCTGGGTTCAGGGCAGCGGCCCCGATCTGGTGCTGCTGCACGGTGCGGGCGGCAACCTGCGCGACTTCACCTTTGCGCTGGCCCCGCGTCTGGCCCGCGACTTCCGCGTCATTGCCTTCGACCGGCCCGGCCACGGCTTCACCGGCAGGGTGCCCGAGGCCGCCGAGGCCAAGCGCGGCGAAAGCCCGCGCGAACAGGCCCGTCTTCTGCAGGCCGCCGCGCGACAGTTGGGCGTGACCCGCGCGCTGGTGCTGGGTCAAAGCTTCGGCGGTGCCGTCGCCATGGCCTGGGCGCTGGAAGATCCTGCCATGACCGCCGGACTGGTGATCGTATCCGGCGCCACCATGCCCTGGCCCGGCAAGCTGAAACCCTCGTACCACGTCAACGCCAGCCGCGCCGGGGCCACCACGCTGGTGCCGCTGCTGACCGCTTTTCCGCCGCAAAGCCTGATGGATCAGATCCTGTCGGGCATCTTTGCCCCCGCGCCGGTGCCACAGGGATTTACCGCGCATTTCGGCCTGCCGCTGAGCCTGCGCCGCACCACAATGGTGGCCAATGCCCGGCAGGTCACCGGCCTGAAGGACCATGTCACCGCCATGTCTGGCCACTACGGCACGCTTCAGATGCCTGCCGAACTGATCCACGGCGCGCTGGACACCATCGTTCTGCCCGACATCCATGCCGCGCCGCTGTCCACCCTGCTGCCCGATGCCCGGCTGACGATGCTGGACGATGCCGGTCACATGCCGCATCACACCCATCCCGAGGCTGTTCTGGACGCCGTCGCACGCATCGCCGAACGCGCCGGATTGCGCTAATTCCTTCAGGTCGCTAGGTTTTGACGATGACAGACGTTGCAGACCTGCCCTTTGATGGCGCCATCACCCGGTTTTTCGAAACCGAAGCCCCCGATCACGTCCGCAGCGCCATCAATGGCGGCGACAAGGTGATCCTGATCCCGCCTTATCCCTATGACCATCGGATGAAGTCGCGAGAGTATTCCGAGACCCTTTACAAGCTTCAGATCGAACTGGCCAAGCTTCAGGCCTGGGTGCAAGCCTCGGGCGCGCGCGTCATCATTGTGTTCGAGGGCCGCGATGCGGCGGGCAAGGGCGGCGCGATCAAGCGGTTCAAGGAAAACATGAACCCGCGCGTGGCGCGGGTCGTGGCCTTGTCGAAACCCTCGGACACCGAGCGGTCGCAGTGGTATTTCCAGCGCTACATCGCCCATTTCCCAGCCGCCGGTCACATCGCCCTGTTCGACCGGTCCTGGTACAATCGTGCCGTGGTCGAACGGGTCTTCGACTTCTGCACCACCGCCGAACGGGAGCAATTCTTCGATCAGGTGCCCGCCCTGGAAGAGGCGCTTGTGGATGACAACGTGCATCTGGTGAAAATCTGGCTTGAGGTCGGCCGCGCCGAACAATTGCACCGCTTTCTGTCGCGCGAGAAAGATCCGCTGAAGCAATGGAAGCTCAGCCAGATCGACGTGGACGGGCTGCGCCGCTGGGATGCCTATACCGTTGCCATCCAGGAAACCTTCGACCGCACCCACAGCGCCCATGCGCCCTGGACCGTCATCAAGGCCGATGACAAACGCCGCGCCCGCATCGCGGTGATCCAGCGGGTGCTCAGCCAGATCCCCTATGCCGGCAAGGATGCCGAGGTGGCCTGCGCCCCGGATCCGGCAATCTGCGGCGGCCCTGAAATCTGGAATGGCTAAACGCGGCTATCACCATGGCAATCTGCGGCAGGCGCTTGTGGATGCGGCGCTGAACCTGATCGCCGAACGTGGGCCCACCGGCTTTACCCTCTCCGAGGCGGCGAAGGCCGCTGGCGTGACCCCGGCGGCCGTCTACCGCCATTTTCAGGGTCGCGAGGATCTGATCGCGGAATGTGCGCGGCAGGGATACGAGATCTTCGCCGACCTGATGGAGTTCGCCTTCGACGGCGGCAAACCCACCGCCCTGTCGGCCTTCGAAGCCACGGGCCGCGCCTATCTGGCCTTCGCCCGCAAGTATCCCGGTCACTACGTGTCGATGTTCGAAAGCGGCATCTCGGTCAATCGTACCCCGGAACTGGCACGCGCCTCGGCCCGTGCGCGCGGCGTGCTGGAACACGCCGCCGAAAACCTGTCCCAGCACATCCCGAAGGAAAAGCGCCCGCCGGCGGCCATGGTCAGCGCCCATGTCTGGGCGCTCAGCCACGGGGTGGTGGAACTGTTCAGCCGGGGCGAGCCCGGCAGCCAGGCCCCCTATCCGCCCGAGGATCTGCTGGAAGCGGGCGTCGGCATCTACCTGCGCGGGCTGGGTCTGATCGCCCCGGACCGCTGACCTTCAGGTCTCGGCAAAGGGGATCAGCGCGCCGGGTTCCCACGCCAGCCGGATGGCATCGCCGCGCGACAGCACCGGACGGCTGATCATGTTCTTCATGGAACAGGTGACCGGTGCCTGCCCGCCCTGCAAGGCAATCTCGTAATAGGTCATGTCGCCGTAATAGGCGCGATCCTCGACCACCCCATCGACGAACTTGCCGGTGGGCAGTTCCGACGAGGTGAACAGCACCGACATGGATTCGGGCCGCAAGCCGAAGGTCATCGGTCCCGGTGCTGCGCCGTCGGGCAGGAAGTCACGCGGCAGGGCCACTGCGCCCAGTCCCGGAATATCGGCCAGCAGATGCGCGCCATCCTGGCGCAAGGCCCCGGGCAGCAGGTTCATCATGCCGATGAATTCGCCCACCTTGCGGCTGTTGGGCCGCAGGTACAGGCCTTCGGGCGTATCCACCTGCGCGATCGCGCCTTCGAACATCACCGCGATGCGGTCGGACATGATCAGGGCTTCTTCCTGATCGTGGGTGACAAGGATGAAGGTGATGCCCACCTGCCGTTGCAGGCGCCGCAACTCGGTCTGCATCTGCTCGCGCAGTTTCTTGTCCAGCGCCGACAGCGGTTCATCCAGCAACAGCACCTTTGGCTTCAGGATCAGCGCGCGGGCCAGCGCCACCCGTTGCCGCTGACCGCCTGACAACGCATGCGCGGCGCGCGGGCCATAGCCGCCAAGACCGACCATCTCCAACGCCTCTTCCACGGCGCGGGTCTTGTCGGCGCGCGGCATGGGCGACTTGCGCAGCCCGAAGCCGACGTTCTGAGCCACGGTCAGATGCGGGAAGATGGCATAGCTTTGAAACACCATGTTGGTCGGGCGCCGGTTCGGCCCGACCCCGGCCATGTCCTGCCCGTCGATGGCCAGCACCCCGTTCTCGGGCATCTCGAACCCGGCGATTGACCGCAGAAGCGTGGTCTTGCCACAGCCCGATGGCCCCAGCAGCGAGAAGAACTCGCCTTCGGCGATCTCGAGGTTGATATCGCGCAGCGCGTGATAGTCGCCATAGTACTTGTTGATCCCCTGAAGGGAGATGAGCGCCATCAGAGGAACCCTCCTGTTTCTGCACCACCGCGTTTGCGCACCCCGCGCCGCCGCGCCCATTCCGCCAGGATCAGCAGCAGGATCGACAGGCTGACCAGGATCGTGCCCAGGGCCATGACCACCGGCAGCCGCTGCGGAAAGCGCAACTGGCCCCACAGATAGACCGGCAGCGTGGCGTCAGACCCCGACAGGAAGAAGGCGATGATGAATTCATCCATGGAAATCGTGAAGGCGATCAGCAGCGACGAGATGATCCCCGGCATCACCAGCGGCAGCACGATCAGCCGGAACACACCCCAGGAATTTTCACCCAGGTCGATGGCGGCTTCCTCCAGCGAGACATCCAGCGACTGGAAGGCCGAATTGAGGATCGCGATGGAAAACGGCGTGCAGATCAGCACATGCCCAAGGATCACCGTCAGCGAGCTGAGCTGAAGCCCCAGTTGCAGGAACACCACCAGCAGCGACACCGCCACGATGATTTCGGGCAGCACCAGCGGCAGCATGATCAACCCCATGATCCCGCCCTTGCCCGGAAACCTGTAGCGCGCGGCGGCGCGGGCGGCGCAGATGCCCAGCAGGGTCGAGACGGCGGCCGTGATCATCGCAATGCGCACCGAAGTCAGAACTGCCGCGTGCAGGGCCTCGACCTCGACCAGTTGCGCGAACCATTCGGTGGTGAAGTTGCTCAGTGGAAAGGCGATGACGGTGGAGCTGTTGAAGGCGAAGATCGGCAGCAGCAGAATCGGCAGATACAGGAACACAAGGTACAGCGCCGCATAGAGCCGCAGCCAGCCGCCCCGGAACAGCGCGCTCATGACCGCCCCCGCAGATAGCGGCGGTTCAGCGCCACGAAGATCAGGGCAATGATCGTCACGATCACCATGGCCACCACCGCCAGCGTCGCGCCCATGGGCGCATTGTTCAGTTTCAGGAATTGCGTCTGGATCATGTTGGCGATCATCAGCCCACCCGGCCCGCCCACCAGCCGTGGCGTGACATAGTCCCCGATGGTCGGGATGAAGACGATCAGGCTGGCCGCCACCACGCCCGGCATGGCCAGCGGCAAGGTCACCCGGAAGAACGCCGACAGCCGCGTTTCACCCAGATCCTGCGCCGCCTCAAGCAGCGACCGGTCGATACGTTCCAGCGACACGAAGATCGGCAGAATCGCGAAGGGTGCAAAAGCATGGGCCAGCGTGATGACCACCGCGTTGAAATTGTACAGGATCACCGTCAGCGGCTCGTCGATCAGGCCCAGCCCGATCAGCCCCGAATTCAGCACCCCGTTGTAGCCCAGGATCACTTTCCACAGAAACACCCGGATCAGGTAGGAGGTCCAGAACGGGATCGTCACAAGGAAGATCCACAGCGACTTGCGCCCCGCCGGCACGTGAAACGAGATGAAATAGGCCACCGGAAAGGCCAGCAGCACCGTCACCAAAGTCACCAACCCGGCGATCTTCAGCGACCGGATCATCAACTCGCGATAGATCGGATCGGTGAAGGCCTCGCGGTAGTTGGTCAGGGTGAAGCTTTTGTCGATGGTCAGATAATCCTGCGTCCAGAAACTGAACGCCAGAATTGCGGCCATGGGCGCGGCCAGCAGCAGCACCGCGTACAGCAAGGGCGCAGAAATCAAGGCAAGGCCGCGTCTGGCCCCGGATGTGCGCAAGTCCGTCATGGAAGTTCCTGTTGCCCGTTTGCGGGCGAGTATTGTGCCTGCGCCCGCCCCTGTAAACAGCCTGTTGACCTTGTTGACCCAAGGGCGTGACGCCTGCGCACAGAAGCCCAGAAAGCCCTTTGTCCGATGCCGTCCAGCCGCTATCAGCAAGGGACAGGCCTGCCGGTCCACAGGTGGGCCGGTTGTGTGTCAAACGGTTGCGTGGAGTGCCGACCATGAAAACCATTTCCGTCGTCTCGCCGTGTTACAACGAGGAAGACAACGTCTTCCAATGCTATGAAACCGTCCGCGCGATCTTTGCCGAACACCTGCCGGACTATCGGCTGGAACATATCTTTGTCGACAATGCCTCGACCGACCGCACGCCCGAGATCTTGCGCGAAATGGCCGCCAAGGATCCCACGATCCGCGTGGTGCTAAACGCCCGCAATTTCGGGGTGTTCCGGTCAACCTTCAACGGGTTGCGCTATGCCACCGGCGACGCGGTGGTGGTGATGCTGCCGGTCGATCTGCAAGACCCGCCCGAGATGATCCCCGAATTCGTCCAGCTGTGGCAAAGCGGCTATGACGTGGTGGCCGGCGCCCGCAACATCCGCGAGGAAGGCTATTTCCTGCGCAACGCGCGCGGCCTGTTCTACCGGACCCTGAACCGGCTGTCGGATGTGACCCTTGAGCCGTCGGTCGGAGAGTTCCAGCTGATTGACAAGAAGGTGCTGAAGGCGGTGCTGTCGCACAACGACCACTACCCCTATATCCGGGGCATCATCGCCTCCTGCGGGTTCAGGCGGATCATCGTGCCCTATACGTGGAAGGCCCGCAAACGCGGTTTGTCCAAGCACAACATGGGGGCGCTGACCGATGTGGCGCTGAACGCGATCTTCGCCTTCTCGCGCGCGCCGATGCGGTTCTGCACGATCTCCGGGCTGGTCATCGCGGTGGGCTGCATCCTGTTTGCGCTGTTCGAGGTTCTGCTCTTCCTGATCGCGCCCAGCGATGCACCGCGCGGCACCATGACGATCATCGTGTCGCTGTTCTTCCTGAGCGGCATTCAGTTGCTGTTCATCGGGATGCTGGGCGAATACATCACCGCGATCCACAACCAGGTGCGCGGCGGCCCGCTGGTGATCGAGGAAGATCGTCTGAACATCGACGAAGACAGCGCCTAGGCGGGGCGACCTTCCCACGGGAAGCGGTCGGTCAGCACCTTGGAAATGGCGATGAACGACAGGGCGGCGGCGGGCAGCACCAGCACCGCCTGCGCCACGATCGGCCCCATGCCCAGCCGCAACAGCCCGGCCAGACCGGCCGCGTTCAGCGCGTACAGCCCGGCATAGACAGCGGCATAGGCCGGCATCCGCGAGGTGCCCTTGGCTGAGAACACCAGCCGCGCGTGGGTGAAATAGTTCCAGACCACGCCACAGGCAAAGGCCAGCGCCAGCGCCGCCTGCGGCCCCAGCCCCAGCAGCACCAGCACCGCGTACAGCGCATAGCCAAAGCCGGTGTTCAGCACGCCGACGGCAAGGAATTTCACAAAGCGCGAACGCAGAAGATCGCCGATCATGCCGGGGCACTCCCGTCGGTCAGGGTGGCCGACACGGCGGACGTCAGGTCATGGCGTGGGCGAAACCCGATGCTGGCCAGGCGCGTGGTGTCCGCCGCCAGTCTGGCCGGATCGGACGCGGGGCGCGGCCGGGCGCCCAGATCAACCAGGTCTTCGCCGTCCAACTGCCGCGCCACTTCACCGATCAGGTCGCGCACGGCGATGGTCTGGCCGCTGGCGATATTGACCGGACCTTGCAAGTCGTTGTCCAGCACCGCGACCAGCGCGCGGGCCAGATCCTCGACCTGAAGAAAGTCGCGTTCCTGCAGCCCATCGGTGCAGGCCACCCGCTCCCTCGCGCGCAGCCCGGCAATCAGATCGCCCAGTAAGCGCCCGCGCGGCTCTCCCGGCCCGTGGACAAAGAAGATCCGCCCCCAGGCCAGCGACAGGTTCAGTGCGGATCCCGCCCCACACAAGGCCAGCCCGGTGCCCGCCTTGGCCGCGCCATAGGGGGTGGCAGGCCGCAGCGCAGAGTCTTCGGACAATTCGGATACCGACCAATCATATTCGGCGCAGGAGCCCGCAAACACCGCCCGCCTGCCGCCATGCTGGGCGAACCGTCGCGCCAGATGCAACGTCGCGGCGGCCCAGTCCAGATTGGCGGGCGACGTCCAGCGATCCGCTGCCCCTGCATGCCAGGCCAGATGCATCAGCCCTTCGGGACGCTCCCGCGACAGCAGGCCCTCGACGGCGCCCGCATCCAGCAGATCGCAGGTCAAACCGCCCTGCCCGCTGCGCGACACCGGCAAAACATCGTGCCCGGCAGCATAGAGCGCGCGGGCGGTCTGCCGCCCGATCAGGCCGGTGGCGCCGGTCAGCAGAACCCGCATGTCAGGAAATCCGGATCTCGGGCACGGCGGTGACGAATTGCGTGCCGTCCTCGGCCAGATCCGACAGTTGCGCGATGATCTCGTCGCGCAGGTTCCACGGCAAGATCAGCACGTAATCCGGGCGATCCTCGCGCAGCGCCTCGACCGGCCGCACTGGGATCTGGCTGCCGGGCAGAAGGGTGTTTTGCTTGGCCGGGTTGCGATCCACGCAATAGGCGATGCGATCCGGGCCGACCTGCGCATAATTCAGGATCGTGTTGCCCTTGGCCGCAGCGCCATAGGCCGCCACCAGCCTGCCTTCGACCTTGGCGTGATCCAGGAACCCCAGCAGCCCGCGGCGCACCGCCTCGACCTTTTCCGAGAAGCCTTCGTAGCCCGCCACCTGGTCCAGCTTGGCCGCCGCTTCGCGGGCCCGCACGCGGGCCACACCCGGCGCCTCGGCATGGCTGGCCGCATCTCGGCAGGCAAAGACCCGCAGCGAGCCGCCGTGCGTCGGCAGGTCTTCCACGTCAAAGACCCGCAACCCGGCCTTGGCAAAGATCGTCTCGACCGCCAGCAGCGACAGATAGGAATAATGCTCGTGATAGATGGTGTCGAACTGCACCTGTTCGATCAGGTTCAGAAGATGCGGAAACTCGACCGTATAAACAGCGTCGCCGGTCAGAAGCGTGGCGACGCCGGCCACGAAATCATTGATGTCCGGCACATGGGCCAGCACGTTAGCCGAACAGATCAGGCGCGGCAATTGCCCTTCGGCCACCAGCGCCTTGGCGAAGGCCTCGCCGAAAAATTCCACCCGCGTGGGCACGCCCTTGTCGATGGCCACCTGCGCGACATTTCCCGACGGCTCCACCCCCAGCACGGGAATGCCCTTTTCGACGAAATACTGCAGCAGGTAGCCGTCGTTCGAGGCAATCTCGACCACCAGATCGTCCGGCCCCAGCCCGAAGCGCGTTGTCATCGCCTCCACATAGGCTTTGCAATGGGCCAGCCAACTGTCCGAGAAAGAGGAGAAATAGGCGTATTCCGACGAGAAGATCTCTGCCGCCGGGACCGCGTCATCGGCCTGCACCAGCCAGCAGTTTTCACAGACCCGCACATGCAGCGGGTAGAAAGGCTCGGACTGGCCGGCCATCTCGGGCGGCACATAGGAATTGGCCAGCGGCGACAGGCCCAGATCGACGAAGGTGCGGGTCAGCGGGGTGCCACAATGGCGGCAATCGGGAACGGAATTCATCAAGAAGACCCCATAAGCATTTCAAACTGTTCAATTTGTTCAGAGCAAAGATCGCGCACGGAGGCCCCGCGCGACCAGCGGCCATACCAGCCTGCGGTCATGTCGATGGTCTGCTCGAAGTCCAGCAAGGGACGCCAGCCCAACTCGACCCGCGCCTTTGACACATCGAGACGCAGCAATCTGGCCTCATGCAGATCGGCGGCGGCAGGATCGTGGCGAATGTCGCCCTGTCCCAGGGCGGCCACCACGGCCCGCGCCACATCGTCCACCGGGCGTTCCTCGGCGCGGTCGGGGCCAAAGTTCCAGCCCTCGGCCATTTCTGGGTGATCCACCTGCGCCAGCGCCAGCATCATGTAGCCCGACAGCGGTTCCAGTACATGCTGCCACGGCCGGATCGAGAACGGCTGGCGCAGGGTCACATGACCGTCACCGCCCAGGCAGCCGCGCACGATATCGGGGACCAGACGATCCTCGGCCCAGTCGCCGCCGCCGATCACATTGCCAGCGCGCACGGTGGCCACGCGCACCGGCTGATCCGGCTCGAAGAAACTGGCGCGCATGGCCGCGGTGGCCAGTTCGGTGGCCCCTTTCGACGCCGAATAGGGATCATGCCCGCCCATCGGGTCGGTCTCGCGATAGCCCCAGATCTGCTCGACATTGGCATAGGCCTTGTCCGAGGTCGCCACGATCACCGATTGCAGCCCCTCGACCCCGCGCAGTGCGTCCAGCAGTTGCACGGTGCCCAACACGTTCGAGGCAAAGGTTTCCACCGGCTCGCGATATGAGCGGCGCACCAGCGCCTGCGCGGCCAGATGAAAGACGAACTCTGGCTGGCTGGCGGTAATGGCAGCGTCCAGTGCGGCGCGGTCATTCAGATCGCCGATGTGGCTGTCGACCTCGGACAGGCCCAGCAGTTGCCACAGGTTCGGATCGGTCTCGGGCGCCAGCGCATAGCCTGTCACCCTGGCCCCGCAGCGCACCAGCCAGGCGCAAAGCCACGCCCCCTTGAACCCGGTGTGCCCGGTGACCAGAACGCGCCGGCCCTTGAAGCGGTTGAAACTCATTCCCAGATCTTCCACGGTGCCTTCCCGGTGGCCCAGGCCGCTTCCAGTTCCTGTTTCTCGCGGATCGTGTCCATGGGTTGCCAGAAGCCGCTGTGCTCGAAGGCCATCAACTCGCCATCACGGGCCAGGTTCATCAGCGGATCGCGCTCCCAGATGGTGCTGTCGCCATCCAGATAACGGCCCACCTCGGGCGACAAGACGAAGAAGCCGCCGTTGATGAGGCCCCCGTCGCCCAACGGTTTTTCCAGAAAATCGGTGACGGTGTGGCCGGTCAGCTCCAGCTGGCCGAACCGGCGCGGTGGCGGCACGGCAGTCACGGTCGCCAGCTTGCCGTGCGACTTGTGAAAGTCGATCCCCGCACGCACGTCGATATCGCCCACCCCGTCGCCATAGGTCAGGCAGAACGCCTCGTCCTCCTGCACATAGGGCATGACCCGCTTCAGACGCCCGCCGGTCATCGACTCGGCTCCGGTGTCCACCAGATGCACTTTCCACGGCTCTGATTCGGTGCGGTTGATGGTCATCTCGCCGGTGGCCAGATCGAAGGTGACATCCGACCGGTGCAGATAGAAGTTCGCGAAGTATTCCTTGATGATGTAGCCGCGATAGCCAAGGCAGACCACGAATTCATTGACCCCGTGGGCACCGTAGATCTTCATGATGTGCCACAGGATCGGCAGACCGCCGATTTCGACCATGGGTTTTGGAATGCGGACCGTTTCCTCGCTCAGACGTGTTCCCAGACCGCCCGCAAGAATAACACATTTCATCGCCTACTCCCGAATACGCTTTTCACAAGTTTCCAACAAACACCGGCTGTTACATCGGCCTTAGCATGAGACAGGGACAACGAGAAGGAAAACGGTGACGCGGGGTGAACAGCCGCGGCGGTTGAGGCCGGACAGCAAAAAGGGCCGCCGAAGCAGCCCTTTCGCAAGATCGTAACGTGAAACGCGATCAGCGCTTCGAGAACTGGAAGCTCCGGCGCGCCTTGCGCTTACCGAATTTCTTCCGTTCCACGACGCGGCTGTCGCGGGTCAGGAAGCCTGCGGCCTTCAGTGCGGCGCGCAGCGACGGATCGTACAGTTGCAGCGCCTTCGAGACACCGTGCTTCACAGCACCGGCCTGACCCGAAAGACCGCCACCCTTCACGGTGGCCATCACGTCGAACTGGTCTTCGACACCGGCAACGGTGAACGGCTGGCGCAGAATCATCTGCAGCACCGGACGG
The DNA here is from genome assembly GCF_049800695.1 of Fluviibacterium sp. S390. Taxonomy (NCBI): domain Bacteria; kingdom Pseudomonadati; phylum Pseudomonadota; class Alphaproteobacteria; order Rhodobacterales; family Paracoccaceae; genus Meridianimarinicoccus; species Fluviibacterium sp. S390. The sequence goes on from NZ_JBNAFN010000006.1 coordinate 54,181, forward strand.
GCGAAATAGGTGTTCAGGTCCTTGCCGTTCACGGTGACCTTGCCGGAGCCCGGCTTGATCCAGACACGGGCGACCGCGTCTTTCCGCTTGCCGGTGGCGTAGGACCGACCCAGCTCGTCACGAACCGGCTCACGCGGTTCGGCGGCATCTTCCAGAACCGACAGATCGACGTCGGCAGTTTCAACGGCGCCTTTCAGGGCGTCGAGCGACTTGATTTCCTCGGCCATGATCAGCTCCGCGTGTTCTTGGTGTTCATCGACTTGACGTCCAGCACTTCCGGGGCTTGCGCCTCATGGGGGTGCTCGGCGCCGGCGTAGACGCGCAGATTGGTCATCTGCTGGCGGCTCAGACGGTTGCCCGGCAGCATGCGCTGCACGGCCTTCGTCACCACGCGCTCGGGATGCGCGCCTTCCAGGATCTTGCCTGCGGTGATCGACTTGATGCCACCCGGATGGCCGGTGTGGCGGTAGTAGACCTTGTCGGTCCGCTTGCGGCCGGTCAGCTGGATCTTGTCCGCGTTGATCACGATGACATTGTCACCCATGTCCATGTGCGGAGTGAAGGACGGCTTGTGCTTGCCGCGCAGACGCATGGCGACGATCGAGGCAAGACGGCCCAGAACAACGCCCTCGGCGTCGATCAGGATCCACTTCTTGTCGATGTCAGCCGGTTTGGCTGTGAAGGTTTTCATTGGGATGACCCTTTAGTCTGGGTTGGGGGCAAGAGCCCCCGGTATTCGGATTGCGCGGTTTTAGCCAACCCGACACCACGGTCAAGCGGAAAACGCGGATTTCGGGATGAAAAAGAGCGTATTACAAGTAAGGTATCAAAATACCCCGACCTTCTGCCATCTAAGTCCCGGTTAAACAAGAACATCTGCCGAAAGGGCAGATGTTCCGTGCAATCGGGGTTGTTTTCGGGGTCAGCGGCGACGCACGTAGCTGCGCATCATCGTCAGCGCCCAAAGCAGCAGAAGCAGGGTTGCGGGCAGCGGAACCGGCGCAACTTGCGGCGACGATCCGCCCGCGGGCATGCCCGGTCCGCCACCGCCATTGCCCGGGAAGATCCCGCCGCCCGGCGTGCCGGAGCCGCCGCCGGGGCCGCCGCCAGATCCGCCACCGGATCCATTGCCCCCGCCGCCGCCACCGCCGCCCAGGAATCCCAGGTTCGTTCCCGGACCCGAGCCGAACAGCGGCGTGCCGCCATTGCCGTTGGGATTGGACACCCCGACCAGAAGATTGCCCGAAGGATCGCCGAAGACACCCGGGATCCAGAACGACGGGGCCGTGCCAAGCGCGAACACCGGCTCCCCCTCGCCGCCCGGAAGGCCGTCCGGCGGATAGAGGTTCGAGATTTCCACGATCAGCGATTTGCCGGGGCTGTCCTCGACCGGGTCCAGGTCGGACATGTCGTCCTGCCACAGCTGGACATGCATGCCGCCGTTCTCGCGAAGCTCATCCGAGACGACAAGCGAGGCCTTGTCGGCCAGACCCACCGACGTGGCGCATTCGCCGTCCGGTTCGATCATCGTGACGACCGGGTTGCCCTTGCCATTGGCCGGGGGCGTGATGCTGACCAGCGGGCAGCCATCCAGATACAGGTAGACCGTCTCGACGATGGATTCGTCGCCATCGTTGATGAACCCCTTGACCGGGGGTTCAGTGACCAGAAGCTCGGGGGTGGTGGCGTCGGGAGATCCGGCAAACGCGCTTGTGGCCGCAACTGCGACTGCACTTGCGGTGGCGAAAGCCCTGATGATCGCCTTGTGCCCTGCCTTGGACATTGTCTTCTCCCACGCTTCTGGCCGCGGTCCCCGTTACGCACGCGGCATTCACTCATAAACATACGAATACTTGCTTTATTTGGGGGGGCGGCCGCGGATTTGCATCTGCCCTTTTGGCGATGCTGCGTATGCAAAGGTATAGGTTTGCCCAAGCACGCCGCGCATTGCACGGCTCCCCACTCTTGAAACACAGGTACTCCGCGCCCTGCGTGCGTTCAAGTTTAAGGCAGGGAATAGGTTAACGTGGCGCGCGCGACGTCACGTCGTTTCGGCCCGCGCGACCAGATTCGCACGTCCCCGACCGCCAGGCTGCGGCCCAACTTCAGCAGTTCTACATCCGCCACCAGATCGACGCCCGCTTCGGGTTTGCGCATGAAGTCGATCGAACAGTTGGTCGTGACCGCCAGCGCCTTGGGGCCGACCATCGACAGCACCGCCAGGTAGACCCCCAGATCGGCCAGCGTGAACATGGTGGGGCCAGAGACCGTGCCGCCGGGACGCAGGTTGTCCGATCGCACGGGCATGGCCACGCGCAGGCGCATCGGCGCCAGTTCTTCGACCTCGATCAGATCGGCCACCTGCGGGAACTCGGCCCGCAGGAAGGCGTGCAGCGCATCGGCATCCATCTTGAGGGGGTGCAAGGGATCAGCCATGCAGAGCCGTCAGCGTCCCTGGTAGTCGGGCACGCGCTTTTCCAGGAAGGCCAGAACCCCTTCACTGAAATCACGGGTGGCCCCGGCCTTGCCCTGAAGCTGGGCTTCAAGCGCCAGTTGCGCCTCAAGATCATTGGCCATGCTGGCGCGCAGGGCCTGCTTGGTCAGCCGGTAGGCCTGGGTCGGGCCGGTGGCCAGATGCACGGCGCGGCGGGCCACATGCTGGTTGAAGTCCGCATCCGGCACCGCTTCCCAGATCATGCCCCAGGCGGCGGCCTGGCGGGCCGGGATCGGCTCGGCGAACAGGGCCGCCCCCATGGCCTTGGCCATGCCCATCTGGCGCGGCAGCCAATAGGTGCCGCCCGCGTCCGGGATCAGGCCGATGCGGCTGAAGGCTTGCAGGAAGACCGCGCTTTCGGTGCCGATGACAACATCTGCCGCCAGCGCAAGATTGGCCCCGGCCCCGGCGGCCGTGCCGTTGACCGCCGACACCGTCGGGATCGGGCAGTCGAAGATGGCCCGCAGCATCGGCACGTATTCGTCCCGCAGCACCCGTTCGATGTCCAGGTTCACCGCGCCGCTGCCATCGCCCAGATCCTGCCCGGAACAGAAGGCATCGCCGGCCCCGGTCATCACCAGCACCCGCGCGTTGTCCTGCGCGATGCGGATCGCCGCCGGGATCTCGGCCCGCATCTGGGCATTGAGCGCGTTCTTCACATCGGGCCGGTTGAGGGTCAGCCGCGCGATGTGATCCTCGATGCTCAGGTCGATTGTCTGAAAGTCCATATCCGTCTCCGCCAGGTTGCGGGCAAGTTACTTGGAAATCGTCCCCAAGCCAGAAGAACGCGGGGTCATTCCTTCAGGATTTCCTGCAGGCGCTGTTCTTCCTTGGAATCCAACGCGCGCAGGGTGGGCTCGGGGGCCGCATTTCGGCGACGGATATAGACCACGCCCAGACTGGCGCCGACCAGCAGCATCAGTGGCCCGGCCAGCCACAGCACAAGGTTGGAGCCATCGGTCTGCGGTTTCAGCAGGACGTATTCGCCATAGCGATCGACCACGAAGTCGATGACCTCGTCGTTGCTGTCCCCTTCCACCAGACGTTCGCGCACCAGCAGCCGCAGGTCACGCGCCAGATCGGCGTTGGAATCATCGATGCTCTCGTTCCGGCAGACCAGACAGCGCAGGCCTTTGGACAGATCGCGCGCGCGTTCCTCCAGCACCGGGTCAGAGAGCACCTCGTCGGGCTGAACCGCCGGGGCCGCCAGCGGGACAAGTGCCAGAAAGGCGGCGACCAGAACCGGGCGCAGGCTCATTCCGCCGCCACGGGGGTTGGGCCCCCGCCTCCGGCCTTGGCAGCCCCTGCCGCGATGCGATAGCGACGGTCGCTGAGGCTGAGCAGCCCGCCGACCCCCATCAGGATCGCCCCGGCCCAGATCCAGTTGGCCAGCGGCTTGATATAGGTGCGTACCGCCCAGCCGCCGTCGTCCTGCGCATCGCCGATCACCAGATAGATGTCGCGCAGGAAGCCGTTGTCGATATCGGCTTCGGTGGTGGGCATCTTGGCCACCGGATAGACCCGTTTTTCAGGGGTCAGCGAGGCCACCAGACGGTCACCGCGATAGGCATTCATCCGGGCCATGGTCGAATAGTAGTTCGGCCCTTGCACCTGATCGACCGAGGCCAGCTCGATCTCATAGGCGCCGACCTCGAACCGCTCGCCGATCTGGGCCACGCGGATGTCTTCGATTTGCCAGGCATTCATGGCCGAGATGCCAATCATGGTCACGCCCAGCCCAAAATGCGCCACAGCCTTGCCATAGTCGGCACGCGGCAGACGCATGAGACGGCGCATGCGGCTGGCCACGTCGCCCCGGCCGCAGCGGCTCCACAGGTCCAGCGCCGACCCGGCCACCACCCAGGTGCCCAGTGCCAGTCCGACGGGCGCAAGTATGGTCTTCTCGGTCTGAAGGGTCCAGGCCAGTGCCGCGATCAGGAAGGCCAGGATGGCAGCAGGTACCACCTGCTTGACCGCGCGGTTCAGCTTGGCGCGTTTCCACGGCAGGATCGCACCGATGGGCAGGATGATCGCCAGCACCACCATGAAGGGCGTGAAGGCGGCGTCGAAGAAGGGCGCACCCACCGACAGTTTGCGTCCGAAGGCCAGTTCCGCCACCAGCGGCCAGATGGTGCCGATGAACACCACGAAGCAGGACACCGCCAGCAGCACATTATTGGCCACCAGCGCGCTTTCGCGGCTGACCAGCCCGAAGACCCCCTTGGCCTGCATGGCCGAGGCGCGAGCCGCGAACAAGGTCAGTGCGCCGCCGGTGAAGACCGCCAGGATCATCAGGATGAACACACCGCGTTCGGGATCATTGGCAAAGGCGTGCACCGAGGTGATGACACCCGAGCGCACGATGAAGGTGCCGATCAGCGAGAAGCCGAAGGCAAGGATTGCCAGCAGGATGGTCCAGCTTTTCAGGCTTTCGCGCTTTTCCACCACGATGGCGGAATGCAGCAGTGCTGCGGCCAGAAGCCATGGCATGAAGGAGGCGTTTTCCACCGGATCCCAGAACCAGTAGCCACCCCAGCCAAGTTCGTAATAGGCCCACCACGATCCCAGCGCGATGCCGATCGTCAGGAACACCCAGGCCGCCAGGGTCCAGGGCCGCACCCAGCCGCCCCAGGCCGCATCGACGCGGCCCTCGATCAGCGCGGCAACGGCGAAGCTGAAGGTCAGCGACAGGCCGACATAGCCCAGATACAGGAACGGCGGATGGAAGGCCAAACCGGGATCCTGCAGCAGCGGGTTCAGGTCCTGCCCGTCCATCGGCGGAATGCCCATGCGCAGGAACGGATTGGAGGTCAGCAAGATGAAGGCGAAGAACGCCACCGCGACCGCGGATTGCACCGCCAGAACGCGCGCCTTCAGGCTTGGCGGCAGGTTGCCTCCGAACCACGCGGCACAGGCCCCGAACAGGGTCAGGATCAGCACCCAGAGCAGCATCGAGCCCTCGTGGTTGCCCCAGACGCCGCTGACCTTGTAGATCATCGGCTTCAGGCTGTGCGAATTCTCGACCACCAGCCGCAGCGAGAAATCCGACACCACGAAGGAATAGGTCAGCGCCGAGAAGCTGAAAGCGGTCAGGAAAAACTGCGTCGTGGCGGCGGGCACGGCGGAGGCCATCCAGCCGTCCCAGCCCTTGTGCGCGCCGATCATCGGCACGATGGCCTGCACCACGGCCACCATGGCCGCGAGAATCAGGGCGAAATGTCCAAGCTCTGCGATCATGGCGTGTGCCCTCCGATCAGCTGTCTGTTTCGTTGGGGTCTTGATACACGCCCTGTTCCTTCAGCGCATCCACCACTTCCTTGGGCATATAGGTCTCGTCGTGTTTGGCCAGAATTTCCGTGGCGACAAATGTGCCGTTCACGTATTTTCCGGTGCCGACCATGCCCTGGCCTTCTTCGAACAGATCCGGCAGCACGCCGGTATAGGCCACCGGCACCGAGGCGCCGCCATCGGTGACGGAAAACGTGACGGTCTCGCTCTGCCCGCGCACCAGCGTGCCTTCTTCCACCAGCCCGCCGATGCGGAACACCTCCGACGCGGTCGGCGGTTCGGCCACCACCTGCGACGGGCTGCGGAAGAAGTTGATCCCGTCGCGCATGGCATAGCCGATCAGCGCGGTGGACAGCGCCAGCGCGATGGCGGCGACGATGATGACCTGGATACGACGTTGCTTCTTCAGACTTTTCATTGGCTCATGGGAAGACCGGGGCCAGCATCAGGCCGGTGGTCTCCTCTTCTCCCAGCATCAGGTTGGCGTTCTGCATGGCCATGCCCGACGATCCCTTGGTCAGGTTGTCGAGCGCGGCAATGACGATGGTCCGGCCCGGTCGGCGATCGCCGACCACGCCGATATGCACGAAATTCGATCCCCGCACGTGGCGGGTCGAAGGATGTTCGCCGAAGGGCAGCACCTGCAGGAAAGGCTCGTCGGCATAGGCCTGCGCCAGCGTGTCATGTACCGTCTGCGGATCGCCGGACACATAGACCGTCGCAAGGATCCCGCGGTTCGCGGGGATCAGATGCGGCGTGAACTGCACCCAGACCGGACGCCCGGCTATCAGCGAAAACTCCTGATCGAACTCGCCCAGATGACGATGCACCCCGCCGACACCATAGGCGTGATAGCCTTCGGACAGCTCGGCATGCAGCAGGTTTTCCTTCAGCGAGCGGCCGGCCCCCGACACCGCGGCCTTCAGGTCGATGATGATGTCATCCAGATCGATCACGCCCGCACTGATCAGCGGGCGCAGGGCAAATTGGCCGGTGGCGGCATTGCAGCCTGTGCAGGCCACGATGCGCGCGTTGCGGATCTGGTCGCGGTAGAATTCTGGCAGGCCGTAGACCGCCTCGGCCTGCAGATCCATGGCGCTGTGCGGCTGGCCGTACCATTTTTCATAGGCTGCGGCATCGCGCAGACGAAAGTCCGCGGACAGGTCCACGACTTTCACGTCGCGCGGCAAGGCACTGATTACACTTTGAGATGTCGCGTGCGGCAAGGCACAGACCACCAGATCGACGTCAGAGAAATCCACCTCGTCAATCTTCACCAGCAACGGCAGATCCAGGTGCCGCAGATGCGGAAACACCTGCGCCATGCTTTGGCCAGCCTTGCGGTCGGCGGTCAGGGCCACGATCTCCATGTTGGGATGGGTCGACACCAGGCGGACCATTTCGGCCCCGGTGTACCCGCTTGCGCCCAGTATGGCGATCCTGTGTGCCATGACACCTTCTCCTTGAACTTTCACAAAACATAAGCCCCCAAAGACCGGGTGCAATCAGGCGGCGCGGAAAGTGATCTTTCGTCGCAAGAACTGGGTGGCGCGATAGGACACGGCCTGCGGGTCTCCGGTGGTCAGGAAGGCCTGCTCGGTGCCCGGCCCCAACATGTCGGGATGGCGGTCCAGATAGTCCGACAGGCTTTCGGCCACCAGATTGGCTTGCGAATAGACCGTCACATCGGGGCCAAGGGCGGCCTGGAAGGTGGTTTCCATCAGCGGGTAGTGGGTGCAGCCCAGAATCGCGGCCTCGGGGTGCGGCATCCGGCGCTTCAGTGCGTCCACGTGGCTGCGCACCAGCGCCTCGGCCAGAATCTCGTCGCCATCCTCGATCGCATCGACCAGACCGCCGCAGGGCTGTGCTTCGACATCGACGCCGATGGCGCGAAACGCCAGTTCCCGCTGGAACGCGCGGCTGGAGACCGTCGCCGGCGTGGCGAACAGGGCCACATGCTTGACCGCAACCTCGCGCGGCGGAGAGTTGTCGCCCCATTGCCGTTCGGTCAAAGCCTCGATCAGCGGCACGAACACCCCAAGCACCCGTTTCTCGGGCGGGATCCAGCTATCCTGCATCCGCCGCAGCGCCGCCGCCGACGCCGTGTTGCAGGCCAGGATCACCAGGTCGCAGCCGGCCTCCCACAACCGTTCCACGGCCTTGGTCGTCAGATCATAGACATCGTCGGCATCGCGCACGCCATAGGGCGCATGGGCGTTGTCACCAAAATAGACGAAGGGAACCCCCGGCAATCGTCGCGTGACCGCGTCAAGGACGGTCAGGCCGCCCAATCCAGAATCGAAAACCCCGACGGCCATCTAGCGCTTGTACCTGTCTTCAGTTTCAAAGCCATAGCCCATGTCGCGGACAGGCACTGGAGACAGCTGATACGTGGCCTGCCGAAGGAAGTCCATCATCCCGGCTGCGTCCTTTGCGTGCGCCGCCAGCTGGTCTTTCGGGATCGGTTTGCCGATCACGACTTCGACCGGCTTGTTGACCCGCGACTTGAACTCCTTGATCAGAAGCCCGACCCGCAGGTTGTAGTGCAGATGGCTGGCCACCTGGAAAACGCGCGAGTTGTGGCCTGTGAAGAACATCGGCACCACATGCGCATCGGACCGCAGGATCATTCGCGCGGTAAAGGACCGCCAGGTGGGGTCCATCGGGGCTGAAAACGGTTTGGCCGAAGTCGAGACCGTGCCGCCGGGGAAGATGCCAATCGCCCCGTCATTCTTCAGCAACTCCAGCGCATCCTTGCGCGATTGCAGGTTCATGGCGACAGCTTCGCGCGTCTCATCGAAAGAGATCGGCAGGATCACCCGGTTCAGATCCTCGGCCTTGCGAAACACCTGGTGGGCCAGAATGCGAAAATCGCCACGGGTCACAGACAGGATTCGCCCCATCATCAGCCCGTCGAGGATGCCGAAGGGATGGTTGGCGATCAGCACCAGTGGCCCATCGCGCGGGATATTCTCCAACGCGCCATCGATGACTTTCAGGCTCAACCCGTAGCGGTCGGTAATGACATCCCAGAAGTCGCGGCCGCTGGCCACCTCCTCCTCATAGCCTTGCGCCTTGCGGATCAGGCGCAAACGCCCGGTGGCGTTTTCCATCACCCGGATCATCGCCCGTCCACCGCGCGTGGCTCCGGCATGGGCGTAGCTGATTTCGCGCGTGACGTCCCGCTTGTTTTTTGTATCGTGAACCTGGCGCACGATGTGTCTCCCCCGGTCTACGTGCCGGTGGTGTGAAATATCACCTCCATGAAGCCAGATACAAGACTATGCAGCATCACAGAGGCGGATTGCCCCCGATGATGCGCCCGAAGGACCGGCAACCATGTTGGACAAGTTCCGCCTGAAATTCGGGCCGCAGGGTTACCTTTGCGTCAGGAATGGCTTATCAGCACGAAGGTTCATTGCCTTCGGGCCGGTCCGACTGTAGCGGCGACGCCACAGTTTCTTGCGAAGCGAGCCCGCACCATCCCCCCGGACCGGACGGGTACTATTTTTATCTGTGCACGCCGAACTGTCGAACCGCGCTGCAGAATGGAGACGCCCGATGGATTGGGACAAGTTGCGAATTTTCCACGCGGTTGCCGATGCCGGCAGCCTGACCCATGCGGGCGACGCCCTGCATCTGTCGCAATCCGCCGTCAGCCGCCAGATCCGCAGCCTGGAAACCAGCCTGAACACCACCCTGTTCCACCGCCATGCCCGTGGCCTGATCCTGACCGAACAGGGCGAGTTGCTGTTCGACGCCACCCGGTCGATGGCCAAGCGCCTGGATGCCGCCGCCGCCCGCATCCGCGACAGCGAGGAAGAGGTCTTCGGCGAATTGCGCGTGACCACCACCACGGGATTCGGCTCTCTGTGGCTGGCACCGCGTCTGTCGAAGCTCTATGAAAAGTATCCCGAACTGAAGATCGACTTGATGCTGGAAGAGCGCGTGCTGGATCTGCCGATGCGCGAGGCCGATGTCGCGATCCGCATGAAAGAGCCCAGCCAGGCCGACCTGATCCGCAAGCGGTTGATGAATGTTCACATGCGGCTGTACGCGTCGCCGGAATATCTGGAGGAAAACGGCACGCCGGAAACCGTTGCAGATATGCGACAGCACCGCCTGATCTGCCAGAATCCAAATTCGGTTCAGGTCGCCGCTGGTGCCCGCATCGCCCAAACGATCATCGCCGAGGAAGTTCGGTCGCTGTTGACAGTGAACAACTATTTTGGCGTGCTGCAGGCGGTCATCAACAACCTGGGCATCGGCATTCTGCCCAATTATGTCACCGAGGATTTTTCCCGTCTGGTCAATGTCCTACCAGAGATCGACGCGGGCACGGTTCCGGTCTTCCTTGCCTACCCCGAGGAGTTGCGGCAATCCAAACGCATATCTGCGTTCCGGGATTTCGTCGTCGAGCAACTGGCCGAAAGCCGTCAGAAAGCACAATAACTGGACAGACTGCATAACTCGCGCGCAGGAGATATGTAAATACTGCATACCGGTTATGTTGCCCCTGCGGCATTATTCTTCTTGATCGAAACGGGGGGGCTGTCTAACTGAAGCATAGAAGTTAGGCGTTTCGTCTTCTTCTACCTCCCTGTTGGACTTGGCCGAGCTTGTCTCGGCCACTTTTTTTTCTGCACTGCCGCACGCAATTTGCAGGCCTCTGCACACAGGGACATCCAGCCGATCTTGAAGATATCCCGCCGCCGCAGGCGATGTGGTCTTTCCCTGACCGCCCGGCTCCCGTATTACCGCGCCCACGTAAGGGGAGTACCATGCAAGAACCCGCCATCACGCCCGACCTGATCGCAGCCCACGGTCTGAATGCCGAAGAGTACGACCGCATCCTTGGCCTGCTGAACCGCGAACCGACCTTCACCGAGCTTGGCATCTTCTCGGCCATGTGGAACGAGCACTGCTCGTACAAGTCGTCGAAGAAGTGGCTGCGGACCCTGCCGACCACCGGCGACCAGGTGATCTGCGGACCGGGCGAGAACGCCGGCGTGGTCGATATTGGCGACGGTCAGGCCGTGGTCTTCAAGATGGAAAGCCACAACCACCCGTCCTACATCGAACCCTACCAGGGCGCGGCCACCGGCGTGGGCGGCATCCTGCGCGATGTATTCACCATGGGTGCGCGTCCCATCGCGGCGATGAATGCGCTCAGCTTCGGCGAACCGGACCACCCCAAGACCCGCAGCCTTGTGCATGGCGTCGTTGAAGGGGTCGGCGGCTATGGCAACTGCTTCGGCGTGCCCACCGTGGGCGGCGAAGTGCGCTTTCATCCGGCCTATAACGGCAACTGCCTGGTGAACGCCTTTGCGGCGGGACTGGCGGATGCCGACAAGATTTTCTACTCGGCCGCTTCAGGCGTCGGCATGCCGGTCGTCTATCTGGGCGCCAAGACCGGCCGTGACGGCGTCGGCGGGGCCACCATGGCCAGTGCCGAATTCGACGACACCATCGACGAAAAGCGCCCCACGGTTCAGGTGGGCGACCCGTTCACCGAAAAGCGCCTGATGGAAGCCTGCCTTGAGTTGATGACCACGGGTGCTGTGATCTCGATCCAGGACATGGGGGCTGCTGGGCTGACCTGCTCGGCGGTGGAGATGGGCGACAAGGGCAACCTGGGCATCCGCTTGCGGCTAGACGACGTGCCGGTGCGCGAGAACGCGATGACCGCCTATGAGATGATGCTCTCGGAAAGCCAGGAGCGGATGCTCATGGTGCTGAACCCCGAGAAGGAAGAGGTCGCCAAGGCGATCTTCGACAAATGGGATCTGGATTTCGCCATCGTTGGCGAAACCATCGCCGAGGATCGGTTCCTTGTGGAACTGGGCGGCGAGGTGAAGGCCGATCTGCCGCTGAAGGCGCTGTCCGGCGAAGCCCCGGAATACGATCGCCCGTGGGTGGCCACGCCCCCTGCCCCCGAGATGGAGCCGGTGCCCGAGATTGATCCCATCGACGGGCTGAAGGCGCTGCTGTCCAGCCCCAACTACGCCTCGAAACGCTGGGTGTGGGAACAATACGATCACATGGTGATGGGCGACACGGTCCGGGTTCCGGGCCGGGGTGCCGGCGCGGTGCGCGTGCATGGCACCCAGAAGGCGCTGGTCTTCACCTCGGATGTGACGCCGCGCTATGTGCGCGCCAACCCGGTCGAAGGCGGCAAACAGGCGGTGGCCGAGGCCTATCGCAACCTGTCGGCCGCCGGGGCCAAGCCGCTGGCCAGCACCGACAACCTGAACTTCGGCAATCCCGAGAAGCCCGAGATCATGGGCCAATTCGTCGGCGCCATCCAGGGCATCGGCGAGGCCTGCGCCGAACTGGACATGCCGATCGTGTCGGGCAACGTGTCACTTTACAACGAGACCGACGGCGAGCCGATCCTGCCGACCCCGACAATCGGTGCCGTGGGTCTGGTGCAATTCGCGCACAACCTCATTCCCATGACGCCCGACGACGGCGACCTGATCCTGGTGATCGGCGAAACCCATGGCCATCTGGGGCAATCGGCGCTGCTGGCCGAAGTATTCAAGCGCGAGGACGGCGACGCCCCACATGTGAACCTGAACCTTGAAAAGCGCCACGGCATCTTCCTGCGCAACAATCGCGGGCTGATCACGGCAGCCAATGACGTGGCCGATGGCGGGCTGGCGTTGGCATTGTTCGAAATGGCCGCGGCCGCCGGGCTGGGCCTGACCGTGGACGAAGGCGATATGGCCACGCTGTTCGGCGAGGATCAGGCACGCTATATTGTGTCATGCTCGTTCGATGCGGCCGAAACACTGATGATAGAGGCCAGCCAGCACAAGATCCCGCTGGCCACCATCGGACGTTTCGGCGGCGATACGGTCACGCTGGCAGGCTCCAGCGCGCCGCTGGAAGACCTGGTGAAGCTGAACGAAGAGACCTTCCCGGCCACCTTCGCGAACTAGGCGCGGGCGGCCTCAGCGCCGCCGCCGACGCAACACCATCAGCGCGCCGATCCCTGCCCCCAGCAAGGCCAGCGGGGCAGGCAGCGGCACGGGGGCGGCCACACGGGTCAGCCCCAGGGCGCGTCCGGTACTGTCCAGAACCTGCAACGACACAGTCGCATCCGACAGCGAGGTGAACTGGAAGTCCATGCCAAGGGTGCCGAACAGACCCGCACCGGGCGGCGGTTCGGGCTGCGGATTGAAGAACAGCGGGTTAGCGCCGATGCCCCCTGAAGACGACTGAAGCATCAGCCGCAGCGTCAGGGTTTCGGTTCCCGTGTCCACCAGGAAATCCGCCTGCGGGAACCGCGCGCCGGGGCTTCCCGCCACAGGATCCAGCGGCTTGCCGCCCAGACTGCCGCCCAGCAGAACCTGGAAGAACTGCGCCCCAGAAACGCCCCGAATGGTCTTGTCGACCGAAAAAGGGGTCAGCGTGGTGGACGCGGGAAACAGGATTGGTGGTTCGGGCTGTGGATTGAAGCCATAGATCACCAGCGGATTGACGATTCCGTGGGCAACCTGGACCACGGTTGCGGTGCCCCAATGGGCCCGCGATGCCACGCCGGCAGTTGCAGTGAAGACAACAAGGATACTGGCCACCAAACAGGTGCGAACGAGATGTGTCATCTCTTGCCTCCTTTTGGTTTACGCCGGATCAATATAGCACGGCAGACAGTGCATTTCCCTAGGGGAAAGCCCGACCTGCGCGCCCGTTGCCGCTTGCAGCCCCTGTGGCTGCGCCCTACAAATCGGGGGAAACCAAGGACGACCGATCATGCCCATCCAAGCCCAGGAAATCGAAAACCTGATCCGCGAAACATTTCCCGATGCCAAGATCACGATCACAGATCTGGCTGGCGACGGCAATCACTATGCCGCCGAGGTCATCGACGAAAGCTTCCGGGGCCAGAACCGCGTGCAGCAGCAGCGGGCGGTCTATGCGGCGCTGAAAGGCAAGATGGACGGCAAGAACGGCGAATTGCACGCGCTGGCGCTGACCACCAAAGCCCCGGACTGACCCCAACCCGGCCAGGCACTGCTTCGGGGACAGATGTCCCTGATATTGTGTATCGCCGATACAGACATTACCTGCCCGTCAGACCCGATGATCCGACGACACAGACAAGGAGCTCTCAGATGAGCGTTCAAGAACAGATCAAGCAGACCGTGACCGAAAACGACGTGGTTCTGTACATGAAAGGCACCAAGGCGATGCCGCAGTGCGGCTTTTCCAGCCGTGTCGCCGGGGTGCTGAACTATATGGGCATCGACTACCAGGACGTGAACGTGCTGGAGAACGACGAGATCCGCCAGGGCATCAAGGATTATTCCGACTGGCCGACCGTGCCGCAGCTTTACGTCAAGGGCGAGTTCGTCGGCGGTTGCGACATCATCACCGAGATGACCCTGTCAGGCGAGTTGGACACGCTGCTGGAAACCAACGGCGTGACCTTCGACAAGGACGCCGCCGAGAAGATCCGCGAAGCCAACGCCTGATTTCGGCGGACGGGGCGCGCCTCAGGACGCGCCCTGCTCCATCTCTTCGGCCAGGGCTTCGGCGCGGGCGGCCAGCTCGGCCAGACCGTCGCCCACCGCGGCCGGGATCACCGGCACCTCGACCCGCTCGGCGGGACGCGATTCCAGGGTGGCGACCTGAGATTTCAACTCGGCGATTTCGGCTTTCAGGGTCTCGGTGCTGGCCTGCACCGACAGCGTCTTGTCCGCCAGCAGCAGCCCCGCCATCAGCAGCATCCGCGCCTCGGGCACCCGGCCCAACTGATCGGCCATGACACTGATTTCATCGTCCAGCAATTTGGCGGCGGAATGCAGGAATTCCTGCTCGCCGTCCTGACAGGCCACGTCGAACGACCGGCCCCCGATCTTGATGGTGACTTCAGGCATCGGCGGTCTCCTCGATCAGCGGTTGCAGCGCGGCCAGAACGCTGTCGATTTCGGCCCGGTCGGCGGCACGCGCGGCCTTGAGGGACTCGATCTCGGCGGTCAGGCTGTCGTCGAACAAGGCGCCGCCGTCACTGCCCTCGGCCATGGCCTGCCGTAGCAACTCGTTGTTCTGGCGCAACTGGGCGTTGGCTTTCTGAAGCTGGCCGACGATTGCTTCCAGCGCGCCGATCCGCTCCTGCGTCTCTTCCGCCTGGCCGTTGGCCTGAACTCCGCCAAGCCGGTCGGCGGCCTTCAGCGCGGTCAGTTCGGTCTGCGCCGCTTGCAGCGCCGCGCGATCGGTTTCGATCTGCTGGACTAGCGTCGAGACTTGCCCGCGCTCCTCCTCCAGATCGGTGTCGCGGATGGCCAGTTGCGCGCGTGTTGCCTCGATCTCGGCCTCCAGCGCGGCGATGTCGCCAGCGTCCCCCGCAGGCGCCGCCGCGGGCTGCGCTTGTGCTGCGGCTTCCAGTTCGGCCACCCGGTTCAGGGCGTCGCTCAACGCTTTTCGCGTGGACTGATGCGCCATCCTCATGCGCCCAAGGGCATCGGCAAGCCGATGCTCAAGCTCGGAAATCTCCGTCATGGTTCCCCTTTCTGCCCCAACTTAGGTACGCATATTCATTTTTTTTGACCGCACCAACCCCGAAGCTGGCGTCAACAATAGGTCGCAACAGCATCGAATCCCACAGTTTTAAACCGTCAGAATGGCTTTTTCTCGGGTTCTGAGCAGTTTTTTGGCCCCGCTTGAACTTCCCATGGCAGTTGCTAAGACGCAGGGGCGCGCTGCCCCGCGCAGCTGAAGTCCAAAATCCATCCCAAGACAACTGGAGTTGCCCCTTGTCCCTGAAGACGCTGCGCGAACGCCACCCCGACCACTGGATGAAAGCCTGCGCCATCCGCGCCCTCGCTCTGGACGGCGTCGCCGGTGCCAATTCCGGCCACAGCGGCATGCCCATCGGCATGGCGGATGTGGCCACGGTCCTGTTCGAGAACCACCTGAAATTCGATGCCGCCGACCCCGATTGGCCGGACCGTGACCGGTTCATCCTGTCCGCGGGCCACGGTTCGATGCTGCTGTATGCACTGCTGCATCTGACCGGCGTCGAAGACATTTCGCTGGATCAGATCAAGAACTTCCGCCAGTGGGGCGCCCGCACCGCCGGCCACCCGGAATACGGCCATGCCAAGGGGATCGAGACCACCACCGGCCCGCTGGGTCAGGGCATCGCCAATGCCGTAGGCTTCGCGCTGGCCGAGGAAATCCTGCGCGCCCGGTTCGGCAAGAAGGTCGTGGATCACCACACCTATGTCATCGCCGGCGACGGCTGCCTGATGGAAGGCGTCAGCCAGGAAGCCATCGGTCTGGCCGGGCGGCAGGAGCTGTCGAAGCTGATCGTGCTGTGGGATGACAACAACATCACCATCGACGGCACCGTCGATATCGCCGACCGCACCGATCAACTGGCGCGCTTCAAGGCGTCGGGCTGGTCCGTGCATGAATGCGACGGTCATGACCCCGTGGACATCGACGAGGCGATCACCGCCGCCAAGAAGACCGGCAAGCCCGCGCTGGTGGCCTGCAAGACGCATATTGCGCTTGGCACTGCCGCGCAGGACACGCCCAAGGGCCACGGCGCGCTGACCGACCCCAAGGTCGTGGCCGACGCCAAGGCGGCATGGGGAATCGACTGGGCCGCCTATGAGGTGCCCGTCGACATCAAGGCGCAATGGGAAGAGATCGGCAGCCGCGGCGCTGAGGAACGCGACGAATGGTCGACCCGTCTGGCCGGTCTGTCGGGCGCCAAGCAGCGCGAATTCGAACGCATGCAGGCGGGCGAAGCGCCCAAGAAACTGTCTGCGGCCATCAAGGCAATGAAGCGCGACTACGCCGAGACCCGGCCGAAGATGGCGACGCGCAGTGCCAGTGAAAAGACCCTGAACGTCATCAATCCCCTGATGCCCGAAAACGTGGGCGGCTCGGCGGATCTGACCGGGTCGAACAACACCAAATCGTCGGACATGGGCGTGCATCTGCCCGAGTCGCGCGACGGCCACTACCTGCACTATGGCATCCGCGAACACGGCATGGCGGCGGCGATGAACGGTCTGGCCCTGCACGGCGGTCTGCGTGCCTATGGCGGCACCTTCATGTGCTTTGCCGATTACGCCCGCGGTGCGATGCGCCTTTCGGCTCTGATGGGGGTGCCGGTCACCTATGTCATGACCCACGACTCGATCGGTCTGGGCGAAGACGGCCCGACCCACCAGCCGGTGGAGCATCTGGCGATGCTGCGCGCCACGCCGAACATGACCGTGATCCGCCCTGCCGACGCCACCGAGACGGCCGAAGCCTGGGAGATCGCGGCCACCGCCACCGGCACGCCGACGGTTCTGGCCCTGTCCCGTCAGGGGCTGCCCACCGTGCGCACCGAGTTCAAGACCAAGAACATGGTCGCCCAGGGCGCCTATGTGCTGGCCGAGGCCGAGGGCAAGCGCCAGGCGATCCTGCTGGCCACCGGCTCCGAGGTTTCGGTGGCGCTGGCCGCACGCGATCTGTTGCAGGCGGAAGGCATCGGCACCCGTGTTGTTTCCATGCCGTCGTGGGAGTTGTTCGCCGAACAGGACGAAAGCTATCGTCGCCGGGTTCTGCCCGCCGGACCGGTGCGCGTCGCCGTCGAGGCTGGCGTTCAGATGGGCTGGGATAGCTGGCTGACCAGCGAGCGCGGCAAGGCCAACAAGGCCGGCTTCGTCGGCATGGAGGGCTTCGGCGCCTCGGCCCCGGCGGATGTCCTGTTCGAAAAGTTCGGCATCACCGCGCAAGCCGTGGCCGACAAGGTCAAGTCGCTGCTGTAATCGGCACCGAATCAAACATGAAAATTCGGGGGAGCGCC
Source organism: Fluviibacterium sp. S390 (assembly GCF_049800695.1). NCBI lineage: Bacteria > Pseudomonadati > Pseudomonadota > Alphaproteobacteria > Rhodobacterales > Paracoccaceae > Meridianimarinicoccus > Fluviibacterium sp. S390. The sequence goes on from NZ_JBNAFN010000006.1 coordinate 71,778, forward strand.
GCAAGGCTGCTCCCCTTTTTTGCCGTGGTCGGGCAATTTGGCCGAACAGGAACCGGCGCACAACGGTATACAAACGCATACATGTTGGCGATAACAGGTCACCTTTTGCGCTAACACGTTCACTTTAAATATGTTTTTGCTTCCCATCTTACCGGTATCTCCCGTATAGGAACGCCAGACAGAGACTGTGACACCGGTCGCACACCGTGGGAGTTCATTCATGACTGTAACGATTGGCATCAATGGTTTCGGCCGCATCGGACGCTGCACCCTGGCCCATATCGCCGCCAGCGCGCGCAACGACGTTCAGGTCGTCAAGCTCAACGCGACCGGCCCGATCGAAACCAGTGCCCACCTGTTGCGCTATGACTCGGTACATGGCCGCTTCCCCGGCGAAGTGAAGATCAAGGACAACACCATGGATCTGGGCCGCGGCCCGATGGAGGTGTTCTCGACCTATGAGCCGTCCGAACTGGATTGGTCCGGTGTCGATGTGGTGCTGGAATGCACTGGCAAGTTCAACGACGGCAACAAGGCCGACGTGCACCTTGAGCGCGGCGCCAAGAAGGTGCTGATCTCGGCCCCGGCCAAGAATGTGCACAAGACCGTGGTTTACGGAGTCAACCATCGCGATCTGGACGCCGGGCACACCTTGGTGTCGAACGGCTCCTGCACCACCAACTGCTTGGCGCCGCTGGCCAAGGTGCTGAACGATGCCATCGGGATCGAACGCGGCATCATGACGACGATCCACAGCTATACCGGCGACCAGCCGACGCTGGACCGCCGCCACAACGACCTGTACCGCGCTCGCGCCGCCGCCATGGCGATGATCCCCACCTCGACCGGTGCCGCCAAGGCCCTGGCAGAGGTTCTGCCGGAACTTGAAGGCAAGCTGGACGGCTCGGCGATCCGGGTGCCGACGCCCAATGTCTCGGCCGTGGATCTGACCTTCGAAGCGGGCAAGGATGTCACCGTCGAGGACGTCAACGAGGTGGTCCGTGAAGCCGCCGCCGGCCATATGGGCGCCGTGCTGGGCTATGATCCCGAGCCCAAGGTCTCCATCGACTTCAACCACACCACGCAGTCGTCGATCTTCGCGCCCGACCAGACCAAGGTCGTCGGCGGGCGCACGGTACGGGTTCTGGCCTGGTACGACAATGAATGGGGCTTCTCGGTCCGCATGGCCGATGTTGCCGCCGCCATGGGTCGCCTGACCAAATAATTCCCTCTCCTTGCGAGACTCCTGTAGGGTCGGCCTTGTGCCGGCCCTTTTCGCGTGTCTTCACCTGCCGCGTGACACGTTAACGCGGTTGACCAGGATGGCGTGTATGGCATAGGTACCGGCATAGAAGTTAGCGCTATCAACGTCGCGCCATTTTCCGGTCGCGACACAGGCCCCTGTCTGGAGGATCCCATGACTGTCAAACTGGCCATCAACGGATTTGGACGTATCGGTCGCAATGTGCTGCGAGCCATTGCCGAAAGCGGCCGGACCGACGTGGAAGTCGTCGCCATCAACGATCTCGGCCCGGTGGAAACCAATGCCCACTTGCTGCGCTTTGACAGCGTGCATGGCCGGTTCCCCGGCGAGGTAAAGGTGGATGGCAACACCATCGACATCGGGCGCGGCCCGATCGAGGTCACCGCAATCCGCGATCCCAAGGAATTGCCCTGGGACGGTGTCGATGTGGCGCTGGAATGCACCGGCATTTTCAACGACCGCGAAAAGGCCGCGATGCATCTGCAAAACGGCTCCAAGCGCGTTCTGGTTTCGGCCCCTGCATCGGGCGCTGACAAGACCATCGTTTATGGGGTCAACCACGACACGCTGACCGCCGAGGATCTGGTGGTATCGAACGCATCCTGCACCACCAACTGCCTGTCGCCGGTCGCCAAGCCCCTGCATGACGCCATCGGCATCACGCGCGGGTTCATGACCACGATCCACAGCTACACCGGCGACCAGCCGACACTGGACACCATGCACAAGGACATGTACCGCGCCCGCGCTGCTGCCATGTCGATGATCCCGACCTCGACCGGCGCCGCCAAGGCCGTGGGTCTGGTGCTGCCCGAGTTGAACGGCAAGCTGGACGGCGTCGCCATCCGCGTGCCCACGCCGAACGTCTCGGTCGTGGACCTGGTGTTCGAAGCCAGCCGCGACACCACCGTCGAAGAGATCAACGCGGTCATCCGTGCTGCCGCCGATGGCCCGCTGAAGGGTGTGCTGGGCTATACCGACGCCAAGAACGTGTCGATGGATTTCAACCATGACCCGCATTCTTCGATCTTCCACACCGATCAGACCAAGGTGATGGATGGCAACATGGTGCGAATCCTCAGCTGGTATGACAACGAATGGGGCTTCTCGAACCGCATGGCCGATACCGCGCGGGTTCTGGGTCAGCTGATCTGATCGGTTCCGCCGATCCCTGACGTATCTGACAACGGCCCTTCGGGGCCGTTTTCGTTTTTGGTCGCGATTCCGCCCTCGCCCCGGCATTAACCGTGTGGTCACCCTTTGCTTGAGACAGCCTGCCCCGGAAGCGTAGAACCGCCTCGGTAGAGTTTCCCGGTTAGGAGTCAAAGTCATGAAAATCACGGGTATTGTCGTCGCCGCCACTTTGGTCCTGTCGTCGGGGGCCAGCCATGCCGCAAGCTATCTGGGCGAGTTCTGGGACAGCACGCGGGGCTTCCGCAGCGTTGACGACGCCATCGGATTTGCCAATTCGACCACGACCACGGGACAGTTCGTGTCGACGATGATCGACTATCCCAATGGCTGGATCGGCTCCATCTCGGACCGCCGCAGCATTTCGGACTTCCTGGGCGTCGATGCGGCCTCGTATACGGGCACCAAGCCCACCAGCCTTCAAACCAGCGTTGTCCGCATCTCGGGCCGCTTCCAGCCCGGCAGCGGCACCAAGACGTTTTCGGTCGGTTCGGATGACGGCTTCGCGTTGAGCATCAACGGCACCGAGATTTCGCGCCGCAGCAGCCCGCGCGGCTTTGGCTACACCAATGTGTCCTATGACGTCGGCAGCAATCCGGTGGATTTCGTGCTGACCTACTATGAAAACTATGGCTACACCGGTTTGCACTTCAAGATCGACGGCAAGACCGTGACGGACAGCATTGCCGTGGCGCCCTCCAACACGCCGGCACCTGTGCCGCTGCCGGCTGCCTTGCCGATGCTGGCGCTTGGGCTGGGCGCGCTTGGGGTGGCCGGCCGCCGCCTGCGCAAGCCGCGCGCCTGATGCACGAAAAAGGGGCCACCCGTTGCGGGGGCCCCATCCCTTGCCGATCGTTTCACGGTGGCTGCCCTAGCCCTGGAACTTTGCCACCAACTGGTCGCGCACATCGGCGCTGACGAACTTTGAAACATCCCCGCCCAGACGCGCGATTTCCTTGACCAGCCGCGAGGCGATGGCCTGATGCTGGGCCTCGGCCATCAGGAAGACCGTCTCGACCTCGGAACTCAGCGCCCGGTTCATCCCCACCATCTGGAATTCGTACTCGAAATCCGACACCGCGCGCAGGCCGCGCAGGATGACCGAAGCGCCCACATCGCGGGCACAGTCGATCAGCAGGTTTTCGAACGGATGGGCCACGATCTCGCACCCGGTGCCGGCGCTCAGCCTTGGCGCTTCGCTTTCCACCATGGCCACGCGTTCGTCGAGCGAGAACAGCGGGCCCTTGTCGCGGTTGATGGCGACCCCGACGACCAGCCGATCGACCAGCGAACAGCTGCGCCGGATGATGTCGGCATGTCCCAGGGTCAGCGGGTCGAATGTCCCTGGATAAAGCCCGATGCGCATGATGATGTTCCGTCGGTCGTTAGAATGCCCGGCAACGCAACAATAATAAGTTGCGCATTGCAAGAGACGTTGGGCCGCAGGCGTGCGGCCCGCCGGTTTCAGTAGCCCATGATCATGCCTTGCAGGGCATCTTTCTCCATCGACAGGGTGCTGAGCTGCGCCTTGACCACATCGCCGATCGAGATCAGGCCGACCATCTTGCCGTCCTCGATCACGGGCAGGTGACGGAACCGGCCCTCGGTCATCTTCTGAAACACTTCCGAGCTGTCTTCGTTCATCGTGCAGCTGATCGGATCTGCAGTCATCAGGTCATCCACCTTGTCCGACATGCAGGACGCGCCGCGCTTGCCCAGTTCGCGCACCACATCACGCTCGGACAGGATACCGATCGCCACTTCGCCATCGTCCGACACGATCACTGCACCGATCCGCTTTTCGGCCAGCAATTGCGCGGCGGATTCGACGCTGGTGCCCGGCTTGATGGTTACCACGCCGTCATCGGACTTGGAGTTGAGGATTTGATGGACTCGCATGGTGGCCTCCCGACACTCTCTCTTGAGCAATAATATTACCCTCGAGTCTCCGCCCCTTGAAGAAAGTGTCAAGCACTATCCGCAGGTCTGCGCAAATCAGTCTGCCGGTTGCACGGACGGACGGCTGATTTCCTGCGCGACCTGCCGCAGCAGCATGGAACGGAACCGGCGCATCCGGTCGAACCGGTTGTCGGCGCGACGGCTGGCCAGGTAATAGCTGCGATGGATGGTGAAGTCGGGTTTCACCCGCATCAGGCCGGGGTCCTGCCGCAGGGTGAAATCATGCACCAGTCCCAGCCCTGCCCCCTGCCGCAGCCATTGCCATTGCACCAGCACCGAGTTCGACCGCAGCACCCGCTGGCCCGAAATCAGGTCGTCGGGAATATCCAGCGCCGGGTCGATCAGATGTTCGGGAATATACGAGATCACCGGCAGGTCGCGCAGGGGATCGGCGACCGTGCCTGCCAGCCGCCGCGCCATGGCCAGATGAAGCTCGTAGTCGGCCAGATGCAGATGCTCGACCGCCTTGGCCGTGGGCGGGCTGAGCGTGACCGCCAGATCGACCTCGCGCCCCAGAAGGTCGGTTTCCCGCGCCGTGGCCACGACCTCGATCACCAGGCCGGGATTGTCGCGGGTCAGCCGGGCGCAGACCTGCGGCAACAGGAAGGTGGCGCATCCGTCCGGCGCCCCGATGCGGATCTTGCCGTCGATGTGCCGCCCCACTTGCCGGAAGCCGCCTTTGATGTCGGTGACCAGTTCCTCCATCGTTTCGGCCTTGGGCAGCAGGCCGTGCCCGGCCTCGGTCAGGTGATATCCCTTGGGAGATTTCGCAAACAGCGTTTCGCCAAGATCGTTTTCCAGCCGCGCCACACGGCGCCCCACCGTGGCCGCATCCTTGCCCAGATGCTGGGCGGCGGCGGTGATGCTGCCGCGTCGGGCCACCATCAGGAACACCATCAGATCGTCGGGCTGCATGGGCTACACCTGAAATTTTGCAAAATGACTTTGCCGAACATCCTATAGCTTCCGCATTTTCGCAATGCTAGGGTCGCGTCAAGTCAATGGAGGACGTGATGCAAGCAATCGGTCATTATATCAACGGCGCTCAGGTGCGGGGCACTTCGGGCCGCACGGCGGATGTCTACAACCCGGCAACCGGCGAGGTTCAGGCGCAGGTCGATCTGGCCACCGCAGCCGAGATGGACGCGATCATCGACAAGGCCGCAGCAGCGCAGCAGGAATGGGCCAAGGTCAACCCCCAGCGCCGCGCCCGCATCATCATGAAATTCGGCGCGCTGATCGAAGAGAACATGGACAAGCTGGCCGAGGTGCTGAGCCGGGAGCATGGCAAGACCCTGCCCGACGCGCGCGGCGACGTGCAGCGCGGCCTGGAAGTGGTCGAAGTCTGCATGGGCGCCCCCAGCTTCCTGAAGGGCGACTACACCGACAGCGCCGGTCCCGGCATCGACCTGTATTCCATGCGCCAGCCGCTGGGCGTGGTCGCGGGCATCACCCCGTTCAACTTCCCCGCCATGATCCCGCTGTGGAAGATGGCCCCCGCCATCGCCGCCGGCAACGCGATGGTCCTGAAACCGTCCGAGCGCGCCCCTTCGACCGCACTGCTGCTGGCCGAGATCTTCAAGGAAGCCGGGCTGCCCGACGGCGTGCTGCAGGTGGTGAACGGCGACAAGGAAGCTGTTGACGCGATCCTCGACAACGAGACCATTCAGGCGGTGGGCTTTGTCGGCTCCACCCCCATCGCGCAGTACATCTATGGCCGCGCAGCGGCCAACGGCAAGCGCGCCCAGTGTTTCGGCGGTGCCAAGAACCACATGATCGTGATGCCGGATGCCGACCTGGACAAGGCCGCCGATGCGCTGATCGGCGCCGGTTTCGGCGCGGCAGGCGAACGCTGCATGGCGATCTCGGTGGCTGTTCCGGTGGGGCAGGAAACCGCCGACCGCCTGATCGAAAAGCTGGTGCCGCGCATCGAGAAGCTGAAGGTCGGCCCCTATACCGCCGGCGACGACGTGGACTTCGGCCCGGTCATCACCGCCGCCGCCAAGGAGCGCATCACCGGTCTGATCGACTCCGGCGTGGACCAGGGCGCGAAGCTGGTGGTCGATGGGCGCGGCTTCACGCTTCAGGGCTATGAAAACGGCTTCTTCGTCGGTCCCAGCCTGTTCGACGAGGTCACGCCGGACATGGAGATCTACAAGCAGGAGATCTTTGGCCCGGTGCTGTCCACCGTGCGCAAGGAGACCTACGAAGAGGCGCTGCAGCTGGTCATCGACAATGACTACGGCAACGGCACCTCGATCTTTACCGCCGATGGCGACACCGCGCGGGACTTTGCCAGCCGGGTGAACGTGGGCATGGTCGGCATCAACTTCCCGATCCCGGTGCCGCTCAGCTACTACACCTTCGGCGGCTGGAAGAAGTCGGCCTTCGGCGATCTGAACCAGTATGGCCCCGATGCCTTCCGGTTCTACACCAAGACCAAGACCGTGACCGCGCGGTGGTTCTCGGGGATCAAGGACGGCGCGGCGCTGAACTTCAAGGCGCTGGACTGATCCACAACACATACGAAACGCAGAAAGCCCCGGCATCGACCGGGGCTTTTTCATGTGCGTGCAAGGCGCGTTCAGCGGCGGCGGTGCAGCCGGTCAGTCTCGACTATCCCGGCAGTCCAAGGATCTTGCGCACGTAGTTCTGGGTTTCCTTGTAGGGGGGCACGCCGTTGTATTTTTCGACGGCGCCAGGTCCGGCGTTGTAGGCGGCCAGCGCCAGTCGCCAGGATCCGAACCGCTCGTATTGGCGCCGCAGGTAGCGCGCGCCGCCTTCCAGGTTCTGATGCGGGTCATGGGGGTCGACGCCCAGATACCGTGCGGTCTGCGGCATCAGTTGCGCCAGCCCGATGGCCCCCTTGGGCGACACCGCGCGCGGGTTCCACGCGCTTTCCTGCTGCACCAGCCGGGTGAACAGGCTTTGCGGCACGCGATGCTTGCGCGCGACGGACTCGGCCACCGGCAGATAAATCCCGCGGTATTTCGAGTTCGACACGCCCGGCAGGCGGATCGCACCGGAAAAATCGGTCTGTGGCTGCAGGCGCGAGGAATATTCGTATTGCTTCGAGGAGCGCCGATCCAGCACATCGGTCTGCGACTTGAAGATCGACGAGCGCGCCTTGCTGGACACGCGTGCCTGGTCGCCCGCCACCGGGGCGGCCAGAAGACTGCCGATCAAAAGCCCTGCCAAGGGTGTCTTGCGCATGAGGTGCCTGCTCTGCTCTTTTGGCAAGCCATAGCCAATTTTTGCCCGCAATGCCAGTGTTCCGTCGCGCAGCGGCTGTTCCTGCCCGCGACTGCGTGGTTTAAAGCGATCAACAACAGGAATCGCGAAAGGCAACATCATGGCAGGATCGGTGAACAAGGTCATCCTGGTGGGCAATCTGGGGCGCGACCCCGAGGTGCGCACCTTCCAGAACGGCGGCAAGGTGGTGAACCTGCGCATTGCCACGTCGGAACGTTGGCGCGACCGCAACACCGGCGAGAACCGCGAACGCACCGAATGGCACAGCGTCGCGATCTTCTCGGAGCCGCTGGCCAAGGTGGCCGAGCAGTATCTGCGCAAGGGATCGAAGGTCTATCTGGAAGGCCAACTGGAAACCCGCAAGTGGCAGGATCAAAGCGGCAATGACCGCTACAGCACCGAGGTTGTCCTGCGCCCCTACAAGGGCGAACTGACCATGCTGGATGGCCGTTCCGAAGGCGGTAGCGGTGGCGGCGGAGGCAGCTTCGGCGGTGGTGGCAGCGGCGGCGGATATGACGATCGTGGTGGATCGGGCGGTGGCTATGGCGGCGGTCAGGGCGGCGGTGGCGGTGGCGGCAGTCAGCCTCCCTCCTCGGGCATTGACGACGACGAAATCCCGTTCTGAGCCCAGATCAACGGATTTGCGAGCCGCCCCCTTGGGCGGCTCGTTGCGTTTTTACCTCGGGGTGTCAGCTGCCCCGCGCTGCCAGCGCCTTGCCCAACCGGGGCAGCCGCGCCTTTTTCAGGATGCGGCGCAGGTCTGCCGGGGTCACGGGTCCGGTACAGAGCGGGGCCACGATCTGTTGCGCCAGTTGGGTCACCTGCTTTGGCCGGTCGTCCAGCGCCTCCAGCAACAGTTCATCTGGATGGCGCGGTCGCAGGCTGTGACGGGCCAGGGTTCGGCCCGGAAAATCGCGCAGGTTGAAGGTCACCAGATCGCTCGCCTGCGCGGCAAGGGCTGCGGCAAGAACATGCCGATCATTGTCGTCGGGCAGGCTGAGCCCCGATTCCACCGCCGCATCCGGCGCAACCTCTGCCCCCGAAAACAGCGCCTGAAGACTGGCGATTTCCCGTGTGACCAGCCCGGCCTGTTCAGGATGTTGGCGCAGCACGGCACGGCGCCATTCTTCAAGGATGCGTGCGCTCCAGCGCACCTCGGCCCAGCCCGTCTGCGCCAGCCCAAGGATCAGGGCGCGCGGCACCGTAGGATACAGAACGCAGGCATCGATCAGCAGCCGCATCACCAGACCCGGAAGAACAGCGCCTTGAGATAGCCGGATTCGGCCAGCTGAGGATGCTGCGGATGATCCGGCGCGGCATAGCCGGTGTGGATCACCTGCCCCTGTCGCCCGGCCCGTCCCAACCCACGGACAGACGCGGCGCGGAATTTCTCGATCGTCGCGGCATGGGAACAGGAACACAGGCCCAGATAGCCCCCCGGTGCCACCAGCGATGCGCCCAGCCGCGCCACGCGCTCGTAGGCGCGCAAGCCCGCGTCCAGCGACTGTTTCGACGGCGCAAAGGCCGGCGGGTCGCAGATCACCAGATCGAATTGCGCGCCTTCCTGCGCCAGCGTGGTCATCACCTCGAACGCGTCGCCTTGCCGGGTATTGAACCGCTCCGCGACACCGCTGGCCGATGCCCCCTGCGTGGCCAGAACCAACGCCGGTGTCGAACCATCCACCGCGAGCGCGCTGTCAGCCCCTGCGGCCAGCGCCGCCAGCCCGAAACCGCCCACATGCGAAAACACGTCCAGCACCCGCGCGCCCTGCGCCAGACCGGCGGCGAAGGCATGGTTGTCGCGCTGGTCGAAGAACAGCCCGGTTTTCTGCCCGCCCAGAACATCGGCCAGATAGGTGGCGCCGTTCATCGGCACCGGGATCGGCCCCTCGACCGCCCCGCGCAAGGGGCGGCTGGCCTCATCCAGGCCTTCCAGCTTGCGCGCCCGGCCCGCGCCGTTCATCAGCACCGTGGTGACGCCGGTGACATCGCTCAGCACGTCCGTGAGCATATCCAGTCGCGAATCGGCCCAGGCCGCGTTGGGCTGGATCACCGCCACATCACCGAACCGGTCGATGATGACACCGGGCAGACCGTCGGCCTCGGCATGGATCAGCCGGTAGAAGGGCGCGGCATACAACCGATCGCGATGCGCCAGTGCGCGGGCGATCCGCGCCGTCATCCAGTCGGCATCGACCAGCGCGGCGGGATCGGGATCCAGCACCCGCGCGATGATCTTCGAGTCCGGGTTGACGGTGACCAGGGCAATCGGCCCGCGCTCGGCATCTTCCAGAACCGCGAGCGATCCCGGCGCCAACGCCTTGGTGCGCCGGTCGGTGACCACCTGGTTGCCATAAACCCATGGAAACCCGTGACGAATGGGACGGGGGTCGATCTTCGGGCGCAACCGAATGGTGCCGGTCGCCGATGCGCTGGGGGCGTTCATGGCCGCTCCTGTTTGCTTGGGGGGTCTGCCGGTGATTGACGCAATTTACCGGAATGCGCAATCATCACCGTGCTCCTTCCTGCCGCAGCCTGTCGTTTCCACTGGCATTGATAGCGCTAACGGCTTATACGACGCGAGAATTCGCCAAGACGCCGGGAGGTCCCATGGCCCTACATCCAATCGTCGAGAAAGTCACAGACCGGATCCGTTCCCGCAGTGACAAGCCCCGCAACGCCTATCTGGCCCGGATGCGTGCTGCCGCCGAGGATGGCCCGGCGCGCGCCCATTTGACCTGCGGGAACCAGGCCCATGCCTATGCGGCGATGGGCGACCAGAAGGCCACGCTGGCCGGAGCGCGGGCGCCCAACCTGGGCATCGTCACCGCCTATAACGACATGCTGTCGGCGCATCAGCCGTTCGAAACCTTTCCCGATCTGATCCGCCGCACAGCGCAGGCGGCCGGGGCCACAGCCCAGGTGGCTGGCGGCGTTCCGGCCATGTGTGACGGTGTCACGCAAGGTCAACCCGGCATGGAGCTGTCGCTGTTTTCGCGCGATGTGATCGCCATGGCGGCGGGCGTCGCGCTGTCGCACAACACCTATGACGCGGCGGCCTATCTGGGCGTCTGCGACAAGATCGTGCCGGGGCTGATCATGGCCGCGGCCACCTTCGGCCATATTCCGGCGATCTTCATCCCCGCCGGTCCCATGACCAGCGGTCTGCCCAACGATGAAAAGGCCCGTGTCCGCAACCAGTTCGCCGCGGGCGAAGTGGGCCGCGACAAGCTGATGGAGGCCGAGATGGCCTCGTACCACGGGCCGGGCACCTGCACCTTCTACGGCACCGCCAACACCAACCAGATGCTGATGGAGTTCATGGGCCTGCACCTGCCCGGCTCCAGTTTCGTCAATCCGAACACGCCGCTGCGCGAGGCGCTGACCGTCGCCGCGACCGAGCGGGCGCTGGCAATCACAGCCCTTGGCAACGCCTATACCCCGACCTGCGACGTGCTGGACGAGCGCGCGTTCGTCAACGGCATCGTCGGGCTGATGGCCACGGGCGGTTCGACCAACCTTGTGATTCACCTGCCCGCCATGGCACGGGCCGCCGGTGTGATTCTGGATCTGGAAGATTTCGCGGAATTGTCCGAGATCACGCCGCTGCTGGCCAAGGTCTATCCCAACGGTCTGGCAGACGTGAACCACTTCCACGCTGCGGGCGGGCTGGGCTACATGATCGGCCAGCTGCTGGAAGCCGGGTTGCTGCACGACGACACCAAGACCGTCGCCGGCGACGGGCTGGAGCTTTACACGCAAGAGCCCAAGCTCAGCGACGGCACTCTGACCTGGGACAAGGGCGCGGGCACAAGCCTGAACGACAAGATCCTGCGTCCTGCCACCGATCCGTTCCAGACATCCGGCGGGCTGAAGCAGCTTGCAGGAAACCTCGGGCGTGGTGTCATGAAGGTTTCGGCCGTGGCGCCAGAACGCCGCGTCATCGAAGCCCGCGCACGGGTGTTCCAGGACCAGGGATCGGTCAAGGCCGCCTTCCAGGCAGGTGAATTCACCGAGGACACCATTGTTGTCGTTCGCTTCCAGGGTCCCAAGTCCAACGGCATGCCGGAACTGCACAACCTGACCCCGACCCTGAGCGTGCTGCAGGATCGCGGGCTGAAAGTGGCGCTGGTCACCGATGGCCGCATGTCGGGGGCATCCGGCAAGGTGCCCGCCTGCATCCATGTCACGCCCGAAGCCACCGAAGGCGGTCTGCTGGCGCGCATCGCCGATGGCGACGTGATCCGCGTCGATGCCGAGGCCGGGGTGCTGGAGGTGGTCACCGAAGGCGTTGCCGATCGGCCTGCTGTGGAACCCGACCTTTCGGCCAATGGTTTCGGGATGGGCCGCGAGTTGTTTTCCGCCTTCCGCGCCAATGTTGGACCCGCTACATCCGGGGCCAGTGTGGCTCTGCCTGCCGACAGCTAATCGAAGGACACGACATGACCCCCCAAATCGCAAGCGAACGTCTGATCGCCGTGGCCCGCAAGGCGCCGATCATCCCTGTTCTGGTGGTCTCGGATGCCGGACGCGCCGCCGATCTGGCCCAGGCCCTGGTCGCCGGTGGTCTTTATGCGCTGGAAGTCACCCTGCGCACGCCGCAGGCGCTGGACGCGATGCGCGCCATGTCGGATGTGCCGGGCGCCATCGTCGGCGCGGGCACCGTGCTGACGCCCGATGACGCGCGCCGCGCCCAGGACGCGGGCGCAACTTTCGCAGTCTCGCCCGGATCAACCGACAAGGTGCTGGATGTCTGCGAGGCCATCGATCTGGCCATGCTGCCCGGCGCCGCCACTGCGACCGAAGCGCTGTACCTGCTGGAACGCGGCTACAGCTTCCAAAAGTTCTTCCCGGCCGAGGCCATCGGCGGCGCACCGGCACTGAAATCTCTGGCTGGCCCCCTGCCGCAGATCGCCTTCTGTCCGACCGGCGGTGTCTCGCTGGCCAATGCCAACACCTATCTGTCGCTGCCCAACACGGTCTGCGCCGGAGGCTCGTGGGTGGCCCCGGCCGATCTGGTGGCAAAGGGCGACTGGGACGGCATCACCAAACTGGCCGCCGAAGCCGCAGCCCTGGAAGTCAGCTAGATCCCGGCACCCGCGCGGCGCGTCCCCCGCGCCGCCGGGGCTGCTCGGTTCCGGCCATCGCCTCGCGCAGAACCCCGGTCATCGGATGATCGGGGTTTTCCGGCGCGTGGATCTGCAATAGCTGCTGCGCGACACTGGCGGCCTCCACCCCGTCGGGGAGGGACAGCGCCCAGTCAAAAAAGATCGCCCGGCAATCCGCGGCGGTTATGCCGTCGATCCGGTAGCTGTCCGCGATCAGGTTCTTGGGATCGCGCGGGTCTCGCGTTATCGGTGCCATGGCAACTGTCTAGCGGTCGCGGCCCCGTTGCTACGTCTCATCCGCGCCTTCCCCGGATTTGATTGCGACATCGATCATGTCTGCGGCCGTTGTGGTGGCCGTGTCCAGCGCGAGCTCCAACGCCTCAAGATCGCCGCATTTGCCATCGCGCAGCAGCATCGCCAACCCGCCCTGCCCCAGGCGCGACGGCTCCAGCCCGCGTCCGGTCAACAGCCGCGCCACGGATTTCACCGCCGCCAGCAGGGTGCCGATCTCGAGCAGTTTGGCGCGCACTTCGGCCGAGGCCAGATCGGTCTCCAGCCGCAGTTGTGCGGCACTGCCGGTCTCTGGATCCCCGGCCAGAAGCGCGATGGCCTGGCCGAACAATTCGATATCCTGCAAACCGCCCGGGCCGTTCGACACGTCCCACACACCCTTGCGCGGCTTGGCCTCGGACAGCCGCCGACGCATGTCGGCCAGATCCTGCAGGACCTTGGCCCGATCCTGCGGCCCGGCCAGAAGTTTGCGGCGGAAGGCTTCGAACTCCGCGCCCAGACCCTCTGTGCCGGCCACAACCCGCGCGCGGGTCAGGGCCAGATGCTCCCACGTCCAGGCCTCCTTGCGCTGATAGGCCTGGAACGAGGTCCAGGACGCCGCCGCCGGTCCCTGCCGTCCCGAGGGCCGCAACCGCATGTCGACTTCGTACAGCGTGCCCGCTGCCGTTTGCGCCGACAGCGAGGTCACCAGCGCCTTGGTCAGCCGCGCGAAATAGGTGCGCGCCTCCAGCGGACGCTTGCCGTCGGACTCCGCATCGGGCGGCGCGTCGTAGATGACGATCAGATCCAGATCAGAGCGCGCGCCCAGCTTGCGCGCGCCCAGCGAGCCCATGCCCAGAACGATCGCCCGGCTGCCCGGCACCACCCCGTGCTTGCGCGAAAACTCGGCACAGGTGGCCTGCCACATGCCCTGCACCACGGCCTCGGCCAGATCGGAATACTCTGCCGCCGCCTCATCCGGGCTGACCAATCCGCGCAGATGATGCACGCCAATGCGGAAATGCCAGTCCTTCTGCCAGTGGCGCGTGGTGTCCAGCCGCAATTCATAGTCCAGATCGGGGTTGGCCAGCAGCGCTGACAGTTCCTCGGTCAACTGGGCACTGCCCGGCCAGGCTTCGAAGAAATCCCCGCCGATGACCGCGTCCAGCACGCCCGAATTGTTGGACAGATACTGCGCCAACGCCGGGGCGGTAGAACTGATATCGACCATCAGGTCGATCAGTTGCGGGTTGGCCTCGAACAGGGAAAAGACCTGAACGCCGGCAGGCAACCCCTTGAGAAACCCGTCAAACTGCAAGATCGCTTCGTCGGAATCGGCCGCGCGTTGAAAGCCGGCCAGAAGCTTGGGCAGCAGACGGGCAAAGATTTCCTGCGCCCGTTCCGAGCGCAACGCGGGATAGGATTTCCAGCGGTCCACCACTTTTTCCGCTGTGCCGGTCATCTCGGGCAGCAGGGAGTCCGCACGCTCAGGGGCAAAGAACTCCTCGGTCAGCGCATAGACCCGTTCAAAGCGTTCGCGCAGGGACTCCTTCAGTTGCGCCACATCCCCGACGCCGGTGAAATCCGCCAGCCGTTGCCAACCCTCGTCCGCCGAAGGCAGCGCATGGGTCTGGGCATCCTGTACCATTTGCAGGCGATGCTCTATTTCGCGCAGGACAAGATAGTCGGCGTCCAGCGTCGTCGCCACGTCTGAGGTCACCCAACCCTTTTCCGCGAGGGCGGCCAGGCCGTGGCGGGTTTCACGCATCCGCAACTCGGGATCGCGGCCCCCGGCGATCAACTGGCGGGTCTGGGTGAAGAACTCGATCTCGCGGATGCCGCCGGGGCTGAGCTTCACGTTGCGCCCGTCCAGCCTGTCCGAGGCCCGGCCCTTCTGGGCGCGAATCTTCAGGCGCATGTCCTGCGCCTCGTGAATCGTCGCGAAATCCAGATGGCGGCGCCAGATGAACGGGCGGATGTCCTTCAGGAACCGATTGCCTGCTTCCAGATCCCCGGCACAGGGGCGCGCCTTGACATAGGCCGCCCGCTCCCACGCCCGGCCCAAGGCTTCGTAGTAGCGCTCTGCCGCCGTGATCGACACGGCCACCGGCGTCACCGAGGGGTCAGGCCGCAATCGCAGATCGGTGCGAAACACATAGCCATCGCCGGTGTTGTCGGACAACAGCCCCATGGCCTGCCGGACCGCCTTGATGAAGATGGCGCGCGCTTCCATCACGTCGGGGCCCTCGAACCGGCTGTCGTCGAACAGGCAGATCAGGTCGATGTCCGAAGAATAATTCAGCTCGAACGCGCCCATCTTGCCCATGGCCAGCACGGTCAGACCGGCGGCCTGATCCAGATCGTCCAGCGATTGGCCGGGGATCTTGCCCCGTGTTAGCGGCAGGATCAGCGCGGATTTCAGCGCCACATCGCTGGCCCGGTCCGCCAGTTGCGTCAGGGCGCCGGTGACCGCATCCAGCCCCCAGACCCCGCCCAGATCCGCCAGCCCGGTCAACAGCGCCACCCGCTGCTTGGCCAACCGCAGGGCCTTGCCCGTGTCCGACGCCGGCCCTGGCTCCAGGGCGGCGATCTCGGCGGCTATGACCGTGGCGGGATCCTGGTCCAGGGCCGCCTCAAGCCAGTCGCGGTGCCGGGTCATCAGGCCGGCCAGATAAGGGCTGCATCCAGCCGTACCGCACAGCAGGTCACGGGTGCGCCCGCTGGCCCAGCCCAGTTGCGACAGGGCATCCTGTGCCAGAACGGTGTCATGGGGAATCGGCGCGCGGGTGATCTGATCAGCAAAGGTCATGGGCGGAGCCTGTCGTCTCGCCGCGCCGGGGTCAACGCACCGCAGGGTCACGGCACGCCGCCCGATCTTGCTGCAGATGCGAATGTAAAAAGTTTTCACATGAACCCTTGAAGCGGCGGCGGGCGCACCCAATCTATTCAATGTGAAGACAGTTCACATACACACAACCAACACGGAGATCCCGATGAGCACCGTCGCAACCTGGCCTACGGCCGCAGAAACCTGGCTCGATCAGCGCGGCAAAGGCGCCTGGATCGCGGCCATGATCCTCGGCTTCATTGTCTTCTGGCCCATTGGCCTCGCCCTTCTCGCCTATATGATCTGGAGCAAACGCATGTTTGGGAAATGTTCCCGCCACACCCGCAACGCCACCTATGCCTTCAAGTCTTCGGGCAACAGCGCCTTTGACGCCTACAAGGCCGAAACCCTGCGCCGGCTGGAAGAAGAACAAGACAGCTTCCAGGAATTCCTCAAGCGTCTGCGGGAAGCCAAGGACAAGGCCGAATTCGACCAGTTCATGGACGAACGCGTCCGGACGGCCGCAGCCCCCGCTGCACCGGAAAGCGCCTGACGCCCTTCATGGCCCCCCCTCTAGGGGGGCCTTGCCTTTTCTTCGCGGACCGATTGCAATGACATCCATGATTCAACCTGACACCGCGCTGTGGGGCCTGCCCGACCCGGACACCCATGGCGACTTCTATGCCGACACCACGATCAAGCGGTTCTTCGCGTGGCTGGTCGACACCGTCCTGATCCTGGGGATCAGCCTGCTGGCGATTCCGTTCACCGCGTTCACGGGGCTGTTTTTCTTCGGCTTCCTGTTCCTTGCGGTGGGTCTGGTCTATCGGATCTGGGCCATGTCCAGCCGGTCTGCCACCCCCGGCATGCGCCTGATGGCGATCGAATTCCGCAACAGCCGCGGCGAACGGTTCGACACCGCAACCGCCACCCTGCACGTGCTGATGTTCTATTTCATGACCACCTTCTTCGTGCTTCAGATCATCTCGATCATCCTGATGCTGACCTCGTCGCGCGGTCAGGGCCTGCATGACATGCTGCTGGGCACCGCCGCCATCAACCTGTCGCGCAAGCCCTGAACGCGCGGTGTGTCCCAAGGGGGCTTGGCGGTTTCGTTCGGGATTGCTAGGCTCCCTCGAAACAGGTCGAGGAGCCCATGCGCCATACGCTTCCCATTGCCCCGCAGTTCTATGTAACTGCGCCGCAACCCTGCCCCTATCTGGATGGGCGGATGGAGCGGAAGCTGTTCACGGCCTTGCAGGGCGAAACCGCCGAAACCCTGAACGACACGCTGTCCAAACAGGGGTTCCGCCGATCGCAGAACGTGCTTTACCGGCCCTCCTGCGCGGAATGCACCGCCTGCATGTCGGCCCGTATCCGGGTGGCGGATTTCGAACCCAGCCGCGCGCAACGCAAGACCCTGCGCCGCAATGGCGACCTCAAGCGACGGGCCAATTCTCCCTGGGCCACCGAAGAGCAGTTCTCGCTCTTCCGCCGCTATCTGGACAACCGCCACGCCGATGGCGGCATGGCCGACATGGACATCTTCGAATTCGCCGCGATGATCGAGGAAACCCCGATCCGGTCGCGCGTCATAGAATACGAAGTCCGGGAATCGCCCAACCTGGTGCGCGGCGACCTCAAGGCCGTGTGCCTGACGGACGTTCTGGATGACGGGCTGAGCCTTGTCTATTCCTTCTACGAACCAGACGAGAACCGCCGCTCGCTGGGCACCCATGTCATCCTCGATCATATCGAGATCGCCCGCGAAAGCGGCCTGCCCTATGTCTACTTGGGCTACTGGGTGCCGAGCAGCCCGAAGATGGGCTACAAGGCCGGCTTCAGCGCGCTTGAGGTCTATAAGCACGGGGTCTGGCAGGACATCGGCGATCCCGAATGCCACGAGACCGAGACCCATCCGCTGTCGGTCGATCCGATTGCCGAACAGGTGGCGCGGATCTCGCTGCCCGACAGCGTGCCGATCAAGCGCTAGGGTCCGGCGCGCCCGAAATCCCGCAATTCGTACGACCTGCCACACCCCGGTATCCGGGGTGTTTTTCCGTCTGCCACGCGCCGCCACGCCACGAAAAAGCCGCCCCCGAAGGGACGGCCTTGGTTGGTCCGGGCCGGGGCTGCAGCGCCCCGGTGTCCGATCCGGTCAGTTCAGCAGGTTCGGTACGATGGTGACCACGCTGGGGAACAGCCACAACAGGCCCAGTCCCGCCACCTGGATCAACACGAAGGGCAGAACCCCCTTGTAGATGTCACGGGTGGCGACCTCGGGCGGCGCCACCCCGCGCAGGTAGAAAAGCGCGAAGCCGAAGGGTGGTGTCAGGAAGCTGGTCTGCAGGTTCACCGCGATCATGATGGTGACCCACTTGGGATCCATCGTGCCGCCATAGATCACCGGCCCGACGATCGGGATCACGATGTAGATGATCTCGAGAAAGTCCAGCACGAAGCCCAGGATGAACAGCACCAGCATCACCAGCAGGAAGACGACAAGCTCGTTGTCGAAACTGCGCAGGAATTGCTGGATGTAGTGTTCCCCTCCGAAGGAAATCACCACGAGGTTCAGCACCTGGCTGCCGATCAGGATGGTAAAGACCATCGAGGTCACCTTGGCCGTCTCGCGCACCACCGGGGTCAGCACCCCGCCCCGCAGCAGCACCCAGCAGCTGTAGAGGATGCCGAAGATGGCAAAGTGATAGGTCAGAAGGGCCACGATGAAGGCGATGTATTCTTCGAACATCACTTCCGAGCGGGTGATCCGCAGGTCGAAGTTCACCCCCACAAGGATCATCAGAATGATGGCAAAGGACGCCCAGATGATGATCTTGCCCGACCGGCTGTCATCCCGCAGCTTGCGATAGGCCGCCAGCATGATCGCGCCGGATGCGCCAAGTGCCGCCGCCGGGGTCGGGTTGGTGATCCCGCCCAGGATCGAGCCCAGCACCGCGACAATCAGGATCAGCGGCGGAAAGACCACGCGCAGAAGCTCGTTCTGCGACAGGCGGGTGATGGCCTCGCGGCAACCATAGGCGATCAGCAGCAGCGGGATCACCAACAGCAGGAAGCTGGCCCCTTCGCTGGTTGTCGGGCTGATCAGGAACCAGTCCACCACGAAGGCCAGACCCACACCCGCCAGACCGATGGCCAGCGGGGTCGGATCGGCGGTCGGGGCCACACCACGGGCGGTGGTCAGGACCAGCGCCAGCATGATGAACATGGTCGCCAGACCCGAGCTGATCGGCGCGGCATTGGCGATCTTCTCGACCCGGGCCGTTTCGATCTCTTCGGCGCTCAGCGCGCGGCTGGCTTGCGCCCCGCCCGAAGCCTCGATGGCCTCCTGCTGCTCGATGGCCAGATCCCATTTCTCCTGCCCGTGCAGTTCGATCATCGACGCCTGACATTGTTCCGAGACACTGGTCCGCAGGACGGCGGATTCAGAGGCATCCGAATAACTGTCGACGGTGATGTCCTGTGATCCGACAATCCCGATCTGTGCCAGCAGGATGGCGCCACCGATCAGCGCGATGGGCATACCCAGGAACCAGGTCAGACCTTCGCTGCGGGTGATGACTTCGCCGCCTTCGACGTCCTCAATCTCGACCGGCGGCGCGTGCCGCGGATCGTACAGGGCGAAGCCCAGGGCATAGACCGCATAGAGGCCGGCAAGCAGGATGCCGGGCAGGATCGCCGACTGGAACAGCGTGCCGACCGACACCACGGCGGCTTCACCCAGGTAGGTCAGCGCGTCGGAACACCCGGCCGCCTGGGCCCGTGTTTCCTGCGCGGCCGAATACAGGTCGCCCGCCAGGGTGCCCAGCAGAACGATCACGATCGACGGCGGAATGATCTGGCCCAGCGTGCCAGACGCGGCAATGACGCCGGTGGCCAGCGACGGCGAATAGCCGTTGCGCAGCATGGTAGGCAGCGACAACAGGCCCATCGTCACCACGGTCGCCCCGACGATCCCGGTCGAAGCAGCCAGGAAAGCGCCCACGACCACGACCGACACGGCCAGACCGCCGGGCATCGGCCCGAAGACCCGCGCCATGGTGGTCAGCAGGTCATTGGCAATACGCGAGCGTTCCAGCGTGATGCCCATCATCACGAACATCAGCACCGCCAGCAGGGTTTCGATCGACTGACCGGCAAACACGCGTTCGTTCATGCGGTTCACGATGAACGACAGGTTGCGATCCACGGCCTGCTCCCAACCGCCCGGGAACAGGGGCTGATCGATCAAGGGTAAGTCCGGGTATCGGAAGTGCGATATGTTGATCTGGTTGGCGCCATTGGCGATCAACGCCCGATAGGCGTCGCTGGTGGTGTCCACCGCCTGGTGGATCAACAATCCGGTACTGTCCAGCGCGGCAATGATGCCGAAGGACAGAACCCCGGCCCCGCCGATGGCAAAAGCCACCGGGAAGCCGGTCATGATGCCTCCGAAGAGACAGAAGAATACGATGATCAGGCCGACCTCGACTCCATCAAGTCCAAATAGCATGGGTCAGGGTCCCCTCAGAAGGATTCATGGAAGTGCTCGGGCAGATCGTCGCCCAGCACGTCCTCGTCATGGTACCGGCCGTCGGCTTCTTCGCCTTCGATCAGTTCCAGAAGATTGCGATAGAAGAAGGCCATGGCCTGGATCAGCATCATGACAACGAAGGCCATGATCAGCACCTTGAACAGGAAGTAGGCGTTGAAGCCGTTCGGCGAAAAGCCGATGGTTTCCACGTTCCATTTCACGATCCGCGCCTTGCGCATCAGCATTTCGATCTTGTCGCTGGCCGAGATCTTCGGGGTGATCAGGTGACGCCACAGGAAGAACCAGGCGTACATCCACGTCAGGGTCAGCACCGGGATCATGAAGATCAGGCAGCCGATCATGTCGATGATCTTCTTGGTCCGGCGCGAAACCGAGCCATAGACCAGATCCACCCGCACATGGCCGCCCTGGATGAAGGTATAGGCGCAGCACAGCGCCACGATCATGGCGTTATAAAGCTTCAGTTCCTCGGCGTACCAGCTGAGATCCTTGGTAAACACGGTCCCGAACGGGCCGATGGAAATCTCGGAGACAAGGAAGATCCGTTGCAGGAAGACGATCAGCGTCTGTTGCAGGACCATCAGCAGGCCGGCCCAGGCGAAGAAGCGTCCGACCGTGTTGCCGAACCATTCCGCGCCGCGCACATAGCCCCAGAGCACGCTGTTGCGCCACAGGCCGACGGCGGTCAGCACAAGGAAAGCGGTGAAGATGACGAAGAAGAGCTGGGTCGAGCCACCGTAGTAGGCAAACCGCATGATCGCTTCGGTGTCGGACCAGTTCAGCCAGAGCCCCGGATGGGTCACGGCATAACCGAAATTGTAAAAGGCTGTCCCGATATTGGTGACAACCCAGAGGATACCGTCCAGCATCGTCCTCTCCCCGCTGCGGGCCCTTGTCCCGGACCTCGCTTTTGCACAAAGGCCCGCCCCCCTGCGCGGGGGGCGGGCCGGTTCTGATCAGGTCAGGTTCTGGAGCCCAGCACCCGGTCCCGCTGGTTGCGATAGGTGGCGTCGGACTTGGAAATCCAGCCCGAAGACGCCGCCATCGATTCGACATAGGCGTCGTAGGTTTCCTTAAAGATGTCATCGCCCATGAACTCTTCATAGACCTGCATCGACGCGGCACCGAAGGCATCCCAGACACTGTCGGGGAATTCCAGAACCTTGACGCCCGACGACGCCAGACGCTGCAGCGCCGAGCCGTTGTTCATCAGGTACTGGTGCAGGTTCCAGTGGTCGGCAGCGGCGGCACCGATTTCGATGGCGGCCTTCTGCTGCTGGGTCAGGCTGTCGAAGACTTCAAGGTTGGTGGCCAGCGACAGACCTGCCGACGGCTCGTGGAAGCCAGCGGTGTAGTAGAACTTGGTGATCTCCTGGAAGCCCACCTTCTCGTCCGACCACGGGCCAACCCATTCGGTGCCGTCGATGGCGCCCGAGGCCAGCGCCTGGTAGATTTCGCCGCCCGGCAGGTTCTGCACCGACACGCCCATGTGGCCCAACGCGCGGCCGCCCAGACCCGGCATGCGGAACTTGAGGCCCTGGAAGTCTTCCGGCCCGGTGATTTCCTTGGTGAACCAGCCACCCGACTGCGCGCCGGTGTTGCCGGCCATGAACGACTTCAGACCGAAGATCTCACCCAGAGCGTGGTGCATTTCCATGCCGCCGCCGTGGTAGTACCAGTTGTTGTGCTCGGTCGCGGTCATGCCGAAAGGCACACCGGTGTAGAAGGCGAAGGCGGGGTGCTGGTTGACGAAGTAATAGTCAGCGCCGTGGTACATGTCGGCCTGACCGGCGGTCACGGCGTCGAACACTTCGAAGGCTCCGACAAGTTCGCCCGCGTGCTTGACGTCGACGGTCAGCGACCCTTCGGTCAACGCGTTGATGTTTGCTGCGGCGCGGTCGGCGGCATCAGCCAGACCTGCAAAGCCGCGCGGCCAGGTGGTGACCATGGTCAGCGTGCGGTTGCCTTGCGCGTAAAGCGGCGCGGCCAGTGAGGATGCGGCGGCGGCGGTGCCACCCAGTGCGGAGTTCTTCAGAAAAGAGCGACGGTTCATTCGGTATGGACCTCCCATTGATTATTAACCCACGAAGCGCGAACCCACGCCGCAGGCGGTGACGGGAGACTAGCGAATTAGGGGCCGGAGGCAATTGCCTACTGAACAAATTGAACAGGGTTTACGGTTCGTAAGCAATCAAATGTTGCGTTGCTGCAGCGCGGCAGACGAAGATTGCGGGTCTTGGTCCAGGCACGCGCAGGATGACCTAGGGTCACCAGCGCAGCGGGGATGCAGCGGGGATTCCGTCGAAACACCGGATGATTCGATCTCCTCGCCGCTCCCCCCGACCCACACAGGGCGCCGGTCCGGCCAGCCCGCCCGCGTTCGGCCTGCCCTGCCTCGTGCAACTCAGGTGCCTTGCAGCCTTCGGTCCGGACCCCCATAAGACAGCAAACGCACGGAGGCATCTGCACCATGAGCGACGGGACAACGGGTCTTGACCTTGCATTCTGGATTACCGCCGGGGCGGTGTTCATTCTCCTTGCCTGCTCGGCCTTCTTTTCGGGATCGGAGACCGCGCTGACGGCCTCCTCCCGCGGCAAGTTGCGCAACCAGGCCGATGCCGGATCCAAGGGGGCGGCCACCGCGCTGAAACTGACCGAGGACAGCGAACGGCTGATCGGCGGCATCCTTCTGGGCAACAACCTGGCCAACATCCTCGCGACGTCGCTGACCACGGCGCTTTTCACCAAATACCTGGGCGAAGGCGGTGTCGCGATGGCGACGCTGGTCATGACCCTGCTGGTTCTGGTCTTTTCCGAGGTCTTGCCCAAGACCTATGCGATTTCCCAGTCCGAGCGCGCGGCGGCGCTGGCGGCACCGGCGATCAACGTGATCGTGACGGTGCTGTCGCCGGCGGTGTCGGTCGTGCGCTTCATCGTGCGCTCGGTCCTGCGGGTCTTCGGCGTGCGTATCGATCCGGGCCGCAACGTCCTGTCCGTGCGCGAGGAAATCATCGGTACGCTGACCCTTGGGCACCACGAGGGCGTGGTTCAGAAAGAAGATCGCGACCGCCTTCTGGGGGCGCTGGATCTGGGCGACCGCACCGTGGAAGAAGTCATGCGCCACCGCTCCGACATCGAGATGATCGACGTGAGCAAGCCGGTGCCCGAGATCATCGCGCAGGCCCTGCAATCCCAGCACACGCGCCTGCCGGTGTTCCGCAACGATCCCGAGAATATCGTCGGGGTGATCCACGCCCGGGATCTGTTGCGCGCCGCACTGGAAACGATCGGCAGCGAGGGCACCATCAAGGACCCCTCGCATGTGTTGGACTTCGACATCATGTCGGTGACCCGCAAGCCCTATTTCGTGCCGGAAACCACGACGCTGGACGACCAGATGCGCCATTTCCTGAAACGGCACACCCATTTTGCGCTGGTGGTCGATGAATACGGTGACCTTCAGGGGCTGGTGACGCTGGAGGACATCCTCGAAGAGATCGTGGGCGAGATCACCGACGAATTCGACGACAGCGCCGCGGACATGATCCATCGCGATGTGGACGGCAAGTTCATCATCGACGGCGCCATGACCATCCGCGACCTGAACCGCGCCCGCGACTGGTCCCTGCCCGATGACGAAGCCAATACCATCGCCGGACTGGTCATCCACGAGGCCCAGATGATTCCGGTCGTCGGCCAGGTGTTCGTCTTCCACGGGTTCCGCTTCGAGATCCTTGCCCGCGAGAACAACCGCATCACCCAGATCAAGATGTCGGTGGCCCGAACGAAGCCGGAACGAACGGTTACCGAGCATTAACCTTTTCGCGCTAGCCTTGGTCCTGTCGGGGCCGGTCTTGGCCGTTCCTGGCATATTCCTCCCTGTTGGACTGGCCGCGCCTCTGGCGCGGCCCTTTTCACTTCAGTTTTACCAGTAATTGGCTGTTGACGCTTGATCCGAGTCGCCGTAGCGTTCACCACATAAGTCGGCCAGTCCGACAGGGAGCAAAAATAAAATAAAGGGTCCTTCGTGGGCCCTTTTATTTTTTTGGGGATCTGGAACCCTTTTGCGACCCGGGTGTATTCCCTCGCGCCACGATTTGGACTTGCCGGCAATTGCGGCAGACAGATCGAAAATCTCGCATTTGACAGCATGGTCTTTCCCAGGTTCGGGACCCGCGCCACGGGGCAACGGTGCATGTTGCCCAAAACCCGGTCATCCTGATAGCTGTGCCTATTCAGAGACTTGTCGCGCAGT
Organism: Fluviibacterium sp. S390; assembly: GCF_049800695.1. Lineage (NCBI taxonomy): Bacteria > Pseudomonadati > Pseudomonadota > Alphaproteobacteria > Rhodobacterales > Paracoccaceae > Meridianimarinicoccus > Fluviibacterium sp. S390. The sequence goes on from NZ_JBNAFN010000006.1 coordinate 96,459, forward strand.
GCTGATGTCTCGCACCGGTTGTTGATGTCCATTGCCGATCGGTCGGCGGCCCCGTCGATACGGCTCTGTCAGAAGAACTCACAACCCGGATATTGAGCAGACTTCGCGCAATGAGATCTGGATCCGGCGGAAAATGCAGATGGCTCCATTATGCTGCGCTGCAGAAATCTCGAGGATAGTCCCGTTGGGGCGCATCAGCGATCTCACGGGGCAATGGCCCGACCACAATTCAGGATTGAAGCAGCGCGTCATTGATCGGGCGAGGTCCGGCAGCGCCTGTCCGCGGGCCGGTCCATTCCCTGCCCGCGCAGCGCCGCGTCTTTGACCTGCAAAGGGTGCTTTAAACTTTTCGCGCGCTTCCCTAGGTTCCCTCTGACAAGCTTTCTGCACCATGCTAGGAGCAGGTCAGAACGACCAACACGGAGCCTCAGATGCGCAACTTCCTGATCGCCGGTGCCCTGAGCACCCTGATCGCGGCCCTTCCGGCCACCGCCCAGCAAACCGCCCCGAATGCGGCCCCCAACGCAGCCCAGGCGACTGCGGCTGCCCTGCCCCAGTCCCGCGCCGATGCGCAGCCCAACCAGACCTACGAGATTGCCACCCATGGCGACTGGTCCCTGCGCTGCATCCGGCTGGAACAGGTGGCTTTCGATCCCTGCGAGATCCAGCAGACGCTGCTGAACCCCGAGGGCAACCCGACCGCTGATTTCAGCCTGTTCCCGGTGGACAATCCCGAGTTGACCGCAGGGGCCACCGTCATCACGCCGCTGGAAACCCTGCTGACCCGCCGCGTGTCCTTCAGCGCAGATGGCGGCGAAGCCGTCACTTATCCGTTCCAGTTCTGCAACCGCCAGGGTTGTATCGCGCAACTGGGGCTGAACGAGGCTGAAATCGCGCGGATGCGCAGCGGCTCGAACGGCGAAATCGCCATCTACCCGATGGTGGCGCCGGACAACCGCATTTCGCTGACAGTATCGCTGTCGGGCTTCACCGCGGCCTATAACGAGTTGATGGCCCTGCCCCGGCCGCAATAACCGGGCACGGCCCCGTCAGATCCGCCTGAGCGCCAGAACGGCGTTCAGGCCCCCGAAGGCGAAGGCGTTGGACAGGACAACGTCAACATCGGCTTCGCGTGCCTCGTTCGGCACCACGTCCAGCGCACATTCGGGATCGGGCTCTTCATAGCCGATTGTCGGCGCGATGATGCCGTCCCGCAGGGCCATGACACAGGCCAGAAGCTCCACCGCGCCTGTACCGCCGATCAGGTGTCCATGCATCGACTTGGTCGAAGAGATCATCAGCCGATCCGCATGGGCGCCGAACACATCGGCCACCGCCGCGCATTCGGTCTTGTCGTTGGCGGCCGTGCCGGTGCCATGGGCGTTGATATAGCCCACCGCGTCGGGCGAGATCTTCGCGTCTTCCAGCGCCCCGGCAATGGTGCGGGCCGCGCCCTGCTTGGAGGGCATCACGATGTCGGCCGCATCCGAGGACATGGCAAAGCCGATCACCTCGGCCAGGATATCGGCGCCGCGCGCCTTGGCGTGCTCGTATTCCTCGAAGATGAAGATCGCCGCGCCTTCTCCCTGAACCATGCCGTTGCGATTGGCCGAAAACGGCCGGCAGGCATCCTTGGACATGACGCGCAGCCCTTCCCAGGCCTTGACGCCGCCAAAGCACAGCATGCTTTCGGACCCGCCGGTCACCATGACCGTCGCACCGCCGCCCCGGATCAGGTGGAAGGCCAGCCCCATGGCATGGTTCGACGAGGCGCAGGCGGTGGCCACGGTGAAGCTTGGACCCTTCAGGTTGTAGTCCATCGAGACATGACTGCAGGCGGCGTTGTTCATCAGCTTGGGGACGACGAAGGGATGAACGCGGTTCTTCCCTTCTTCATAGACCGTGCGATAGTTTTCATCCTGCGTGTTCAGGCCCCCGCCCGAGGTGCCCAGCACGACCCCGGACCGCGCCGCCAGGTCGCCGGCAAAGCTCAGCCCCGATTGCGCGATGGCCTCTTTGGCGGCGATCAGCGTGAACTGGGTGAACCGGTCGTACAGCGCGATCTGTTGGCGGTTGAACCGTTGCTCGGGATCATAGTCGCGCACCTGCCCGCCGATATGGATCGACAGGCGCTCCACGTCGCGGAAATTCAGCTCGCCAATGCCGCAGCGGCCGTCTCGCATGGCCTGCAATGTGTCTTCTGCCGTGTGGCCAAGCGCGTTGATGGAACCCTGACCGGTGATGACGACGCGCTTCATCCGGACTGCTGGGCGACGAGGGATTCAACCGCGCCGACGATGGCTTCGACACTGGAGATATCGAAGTCGCTGGCCGCGGGATCATTGGCGTTGAAGGGCACCTGAATGTCGAATTCCTCTTCGATGGCAAAGATGCTTTCCACCAGGCCCAGACTGTCGACGCCCAGATCTTCAAGTGTCTTGTCCGGCGTGACATCCGCCACATCCATGACCGCCTGTTCGGCGATGATGCCCAGCACCTTGTCTCTGACGCTCATCCGACCACTCCGAGTTCGTTGATGGGGGATTTAGTTGCTTTGATCCGGCAAGGAAACTGCTTTCTTCAAGGCCGAAACGTCGCGCATCATCCGTGGCAGGCGGCGCAGGGCCTTGTAGATTTCATTGTGCGTGGTCATCTTGATCGCCGGGTAGCCCAGGATCACCCGGCCTGCGGGCACATTGGTGAAGATCTTGCTGGCCCCGCCCGCCACCACATCGTCGCCGATGAAGATGTTGTCGTTCACCCCGACCTGGCCTGCCAGGACGACGCGGTTGCCGATCCGGGTCGATCCGGCGACGCCGACCAGCCCGCACAACATGCAATCCTCGCCGATCTCGACGTTGTGTCCGACCTGAACCAGGTTGTCGATCTTGGTGCCGCGCCCGATCTTCGTGGCCCGGATGGTGCCGCGATCGACGGTCGAGTTTGCCCCGATTTCCACGTCGTCGCCGATTTCGACCGTGCCCAGCGAATGCAGCCGCGTCCATTCGGCGTTGGTGACCTCGACGCGGTCGCCAAGGTTCTCGCGCACCTGCTCGACCGAGGATTTCTCGGGCGTCACGAAGGCAAAACCGTCGCCGCCCAGGGCCACGCCCGGTTGCAGGATCACCCGGTCGCCGATGCGGACACGCGCGCCGATGCGGACACCGGAACAAATCAGCGCATCGTCTCCGATCACGGCCTCTTCGGCGATGGTGGCCTGTCCGACGATACGGGCGTTGGCACCGATGCGGGCATTGACGCCGATCACGGTCAGCGGGCCGATGGCCGCCCCCGGCCCGATCCGCGCTGAGGGATCGACCACCGCCGTGGGATGGATGCCCGGCGCAATCTGCGGGCCGGGATCGAAGATCTTCGACAGATGCGCCATGGCCAGACGCGGGCGGGCGACAAACAGGGCCGCCTTCAGGTTCAGCGCCTGCCAGTCCGCGCCCTCCCACAGGATGGCGGCCTGCGCCTTTCCCTTGGGCAGACCCTCGGCGTACTTCGGATCCATCGCCAGGGCGAGATCCCGCGCCCCGCAGAGCGCCGGCTCAGAGGCGCCGGTGATCTGCAGCGCGCCGTCCCCTTCAAGGCGCGCACCCAGGGCTTGCGCAATGCTGTCGAGACTGAATGCCATGATCACTCCGGAATAGCTGTTCCGGCCTGTCTAGCCCCCAATCGCGCGCAGCGAAACCCCGGCCTTCGCCAGCGCGTTGAAGATCATTGCGTCACGCCCGTATATGTCGACCCGATACTGCACATCGCCCGAGCCTTCGACGAAGGCCGTCTGGTAGACAAGATGCACCGGCACCGGCTGTTTCAGTTGCACAACGCTTTCGCGGCCAGTGTCCAGATGCGCCTTGAAGGTTCCCTTGGGGTTGGACGTCTGCTTGGACAGCAGCGTGTAGGCGAAGTCGAACGGATCGGCCAACCGGATGCAGCCATGGCTGAAGGCCCGCTGTCCACGCGAAAACAGCGATTTGTGCGGCGTGTCGTGCAGATAGATATTGTGCTGGTTCGGGAACATGAACTTGACCAGCCCCAGGGCGTTGCCGTCGCTGGGCGGTTCTTTCAGGCGGAAGGGGAAGTTGCCTTCGCTGTAGGAGGCGAAATTCACCGACCCGCGCGACACCCGGTTGCCGTTCTGATCCAGCAGGTGCAGATGCGAGACCGCATTGGGGTTCTGCTTCAGCATCGGCAGGTATTCCTTCGTGGCGATGGAATACGGCACGTTCCAGGTCGGGTTGATGACCATGAACTCCATCCGGTCCGAAAACTCGGGCGTGCGGTGGGTCGAGCGGTTCTGCCCGACCACGGCGCGGGTTTCAAAGGTCACGCGCCCGTTGTCGATGATCTTGGCCGAATAGTCGGGAATGTTTACCAGTACGTGGCGCTTGCCCAACGGGAAGTTCATCCAGCGTTCGCGCTCCATCCCGACGATGACCTGCGTCAGGCGATCCTTCGCGCTGCGGTTCAGTTCCGCCAGCGTGGCGGGACCGGCCACGCCATCGGGGTCCAGCCCGTGATCGCGCTGAAACCGGGCAAGGTCCTGCTGCAAGGCCTGGTCGAAAGTCGGAGATTTTCCGCCCTTGCCATAGCCAAGGGCCCGCAGCCGCGTCCGCATCACCACGATCTGTTGCGACGACTGGCCCATCTTGTAGGACTTGCCGCCCACCTTCGAGCCCCAGCCGCCGGCGCCGACGATCTTCTCAAGCCGGGTCTTTTCCTCCATCAGCGCCTTGTAGCTGGCGCGCTGCGGTGGCAGCGCCTTCAGAAATCCCGACGGCGAGCTTTTCGAGAAAGCCACCAGCGTCTGCACCGTGCCACGCCGGGGCGCTGCGCGGTCGATCTCCTTGCTGACCCGCGACGGGGTCAGGATGCCGGACTGGATGTCCTGCGCATACGCGCTGAAGGTCTTGGTGAAAGCGATCTCGGCCTTGGCCTTGTCGGCCACCGATTTGGCCCCGGCCATCTGGCTCAGCCCCGCGACATTATAGGCCCCGGTGGGCAGACCGTGATCGCCGGACTGCTTCAGCGCCTTCAGAAAGTCGCGCTGGCGGCGCTTGTCCTTGGCTGACCCGCCCATCCACATGGGCTGATAGTTCCGCTGGGCATAGAACTGTTGCAGCGTGGCATCGCGCGCCACGGACGAGGCAATGGCCTGACGCAGGGCCTGATCGCCGGACTGGGCAAAGGCAGCCCCGGTCAGAAGAAGGACAGACAGAAACGCCCAGAAAGGGCGCAGAATCGGGCTTCGCAGGATCGCGGACATAGGAACTCCTGGGTTGCGGCGCAAGGGACCGTTATCCCCGAGGTAACGCGCGGGGTTCAATCCGTCAAAATCACAATCAGATGTTGCTGAATATTATGTCGCGGATCGGCAACGGTGGATTAGGACACCCCTCCTGACTTTGCATTGGCAGAAAGCTGCCGATTTCGGCCCAGATTCCGGTGTGAGTCCAAATCATTGTTGGGTTGTTCATACTGTTGTGTAAAAAGCCGTTCTGTGGGATGGTTCTCAAAACAGCCGCGAATGTGGCGAATATGAGGCAGTACGGGCATGACAAATGACAGCAAGGCGGGCACAGCCCGCATTTCCAGACGTGGACTATTGGCGGCCTTCGCCGCAACGACGGTTACCGCAGCACCGGTTCACGCAGGCGTATTCGGGTTCCTTCGCGGGGCCGGGGACGTTCGACGGATCAAGATGTATTCCGGCCGCACCGGCGAGAGCATCGACATGATCTATTGGGTGGACGGCCGCTATGTGAAGCCCGCCCTCAAGGAAATCAACCACTTCATGCGGGATTGGCGCGAGAACAAGGCGACCAAGATCGACACCCGCACCATCGACATCATGGCCGCGTCGCATACGCTGCTGGATATTGACGAACCCTACCTGCTTCTGTCCGGTTATCGCACCCCGCGCACCAACGCGATGCTGCGCAAGGGCACCAGGGGGGTTGCCAAGAAATCCCTGCACATGTCCGGCCAGGCCGCCGACCTGCGGTTGAAATCGCGCAGCGTCAGCCAGATGTCCAAAGCCGCGCAATCGGTCTCGGCGGGCGGTGTCGGACGCTACTACCGGTCCAATTTCGTCCATATGGATTGTGGCCCGATCCGAACCTGGAACGGCTGAAGCCCTTTCAAAGCCTGCCCCTTCCAGCGCCGCCGCCCAGGCGGCGTTTTTGCGTTTGGCGACCTGTCTGCGCGCCGCAGTCGAAATTTCACGATGCCGGTAGACAGGGTGCGCCTCCTGCCCCAAGATGAGGGAAATTTCCGAAATTCTCGGATCCGGGGAGGAAATGCAGAATTTTGCAGAAGAACTCAGGGCGGCGCTGCTCCTGATCCTCTCGGGGGATCCGGACATGTGGTCCATTGTTCTGCTGTCGCTGCGCGTGTCGCTGACGGCAACCGTGGTGGCGGCGGCCATTGGCCTGCCGCTGGGCGCGATCCTTGCGGTGACGCGCTTTCCCGGCAAGCAGCTGGTGGTCGTCGTGGTCAACGCGCTGATGGGCTTGCCGCCGGTCGTGGTCGGGCTGACGGTCTATCTTCTGCTCTCGAACTCCGGCCCGCTGGGCGTCTTGAGCCTGCTGTACACCCCCACCGCGATGATCGTCGCCCAGGTGCTGCTGGTGCTGCCCATCATCACCGCCCTGACCCGCCAGATCATCAGCGAACTGGACGGCGAATATGCCGACCAGTTGCGCTCTCTGGGGTTGAGCCGGATGCAAACCGTGCCGACGCTGCTGTGGGATGGCCGATTTCAACTGATGACGGCGTTGCTGGCCGGGTTCGGCCGCGCCGTGGCCGAGGTGGGGGCCGTGCTGATCGTTGGCGGCAACATCAACCATGTGACCCGCGTCATGACCACCACGATCGCGCTGGAAACCTCGAAGGGCAATCTTGCGCTGGCGCTGGCGTTGGGAGTGATCCTGATCATGATCGCGCTGATGGTGAACGCAGCGGTGGCCGCAACCGCGCTGCGGGCGCAAAGGCTCAGCCATGCGTGACCACACCGATCAACTGCGCGCCAACTGGGCCAAGGACGCGGCCCCCGCCGTGCCCGCCTGCCGGGTCGATGTGTCGGATCTGACCGTCGCGCGGGATCGCAAGACCCTGCTGAACATTCCCGCCCTGACGCTGAACGCCCCCGGCCCCAGCGTCATCATCGGTCCCAATGGCGCGGGCAAGAGCGTGCTGCTGCGGCTGATCCACGGGCTTCTGCCCGCCACCACCGGACAGATCGCGCTGACCGATCCCTCGGGCGGCGGCGCGGTCAAACAGGCGATGTTGTTTCAGAAACCGGTGCTGTTGCGGCGCAGCGTGTCGGGCAACCTGGGCTTCGTGCTGCGCCAACAGGGGGTGCCGTGGCGCGCACGCCGCGCCCGTATTGACGAACTTCTGGCCCAGGGCCACCTGCAGACCCGCGCGAAACAGCCCGCGCGCTCCCTGTCCGGTGGGGAACAACAGCGGCTGGCGCTGGTGCGCGCGCTGGCCACCGGCCCGGACCTGCTGCTCCTGGACGAACCCACTGCCCCGCTGGATCCCGCCGCCACGCGCGAGATCGAAGGCCTGATCCGTCAGATCAGCGCCAGTGGCATCAAGATTGTCATGGTCACCCACGACCTTGGACAGGCCCGCAGGCTGGCCTCCGAGGTGATCCTGCTGCATCGCGGGCAGGTTCAGGAGCAGGCTCCGACGGACCGGTTCTTCGCCCTGCCCCGCTCTGCCGCCGCACAGGCATTTCTGTCCGGCGATCTTCTTCGGTAATCCCCATCAAAGCGAGACTGAACGTGTTCTTCAGAAACATTGTATTGGGTGGCCTGATGCTGGCCGCCACCGCGATTTCCGCCACCGCCGCCGATGACGTCATCATCGTGCAATCCACGACATCGACCCAGAATTCGGGCCTGCTGGACGCGATCCTGCCGCAGTTCCAGGACGCCACCGGGATCGAGGTGCGCGTCGTCGCCGTCGGCACCGGGCAGGCCCTGCGCAATGCCCGCAACGGTGATGGCGACGTGCTGCTGGTTCATGCCAAGCCCGCCGAAGAGGCTTTTGTGGCCGAGGGATTCGGCTTGCCGCGCCGCGACGTGATGTACAATGACTTCGTGATCGTCGGCCCGGCGACGGATCCGGCCGGACTGGCCAACGAGGCCGACGTGGTGGCGGCACTGGCCAGGATCGCCGCGGCCGAGGCGCCCTTTGCGTCGCGCGGAGACGACTCCGGCACGCACAAGGCGGAACTGCGCCTGTGGGGCGACACCGGCACCGATGTGGCCGCGGCTTCGGGCACCTGGTACCGCGAAACCGGATCGGGGATGGGGGCGACGCTGAACGCCGGCGTGGCCATGGGCGCCTATGTGCTGACCGACCGGGCGACCTGGATTTCCTTTGGCAACAAGGGCGATCACCGGATCCTGCTGGAGGGCGACCCGCGTCTTTTCAACCAGTACGGCGTCATCGTGGTGAACCCCGAACGGCATCCCAATGTGCAGGCCGCCGCGGCGCAGACCTTTGCCGACTGGCTGACCGGCCCCGACGGGCAGGCCGCGATTGCCGCTTTCAAGGTGGATGGCACGCAGCTTTTCTATCCCAACGCCGCGCCATAGCGCACGGTTACGGGGCGCTGCCGTTCATCACGACGCGCAGCGCCTCGCCCACGTCATAGCCGCCCAGTTCGGCGGCGCGATCCGCAAACCCCGCCCGTCCCACAAGGCCGATCAGCGCCTGCATCGGTTCGGTAAACCACGCCTGCCGCCACACCAGAAGGTCGAAGCGTTCCTCGACCAGCGGCAGAAAATCCAGCCCGAAGGGTTTTGCCACGGACTCGATTCCGAAGGCGGCATCAGCCTGTCCTTCCGCCACGGCGCGGGCCAGGTCCAACTCGGTGCGCGCGGCCCCCTGGGGTCCGTTCAATGCGTCCGGGGTCAGTCCCTCGGCCTCGGCCAGACGCTGGAAGTGACGTTCGCTGGCGGCGGTCTCTTGCCGGCGGACCACGCGATGCGGCGCCAGATCGGCAATGCCGGAAATCTTCAGCGGGTTGTCCCGCGCCAGCAACAGACCGCGCCGCCGCGTCACCAGCCGCACCAGCACCACCGGCAGCGCCCCGGCCGCCGCCTGAACCGTGTCGATGTTCCAATGTCCCGAGGGTTCATGCACATGCAGCGCACAGGCCATGGCCTCGCGCGCCAGAAACCGGCCCAGCCCGTCGAAACTGCCATCGAACAGGCCCGCCAACCCGCTGGCGCTCTCGCGCAGCGCCCATTCCAGCAGCGGATCATGACTGCCGACGACGATGCTGGGCAGATCCCCGCGCACCTCTGGTCCGCTGCGCCCGGCCTGGATCCAGGCCTTCACCTCGTCGCGCGGAAACAGAAGCTTGCCCACGACCCGGATGCAGGGCACCTGTCCCGAGGCCGCCAGGTCATAAACCTTGCGTTCCTTGATCCGCAGAAGCTCGGCCAGTTCCTGGGTCGTCAGATATTCGGCGGCGGTTGGGTCGGTCATGCGGGCGAGTCTGATCGAAACTGCCCGTCCCTGCAACGGTTCCGCACCGGCAAGGCCTATCGCGCGACGATCAATTCGGCCTGCAACCCGCCCAGACGGGCGCTGCGCCCAAGGTGCAGGCGCCCGCCGTGCCGCCGTGCGATGTCCGAGGCGATGGCCAGACCCAGTCCGACCCCGGTGCCGCGATCCTGATTGCGCGCCGCATCGAGCTGGGCAAAGGGTTTCAGCGCATCCTTGAACTTGTCCTCGGGAATGCCTGGTCCGTCGTCCTCGACGCGGATGCAGACCGTGCCCTCGCGCACAACGACGGTGACCGCCGCCATGGTGCCATAGCGCACGGCGTTGCCGATCAGGTTCTCCAGCGCCCGGCTGATCGCCATGGGCCGGATCGTGACGTCGCCGGTTTCATCCAGCTGGTACAGGTCCACCGCGTGACCGCCGCGACGGGCGGAATCGGCGCAGTCGCGCACCAGTTCGGTCAGATCGGTGGCCTCCGCATCGTCCAGCGCATCGCCGCGCACGAAGTTCAGGAACTCGTCCACCAGATGCTGCATGTCCTGAACATCGCGCCGCATGGCGTCGGTTTCCTCGGTGTCGTCCATCATCCCAAGCGCCAGCTTCAGCCGTGTCAGTGGCGTCCGCAGGTCATGGCTGACCCCCGAGAGCATCAGCGTGCGCTGCTCCATCTGGCGCTCGATCCGGCTGCGCATGTCGAGGAACGCCTGCCCGGCCAGCCGAACCTCGCTGGCGCCGGTGGGACGGTAGTACACATGCCGCCCCTTGCCGAAAGCATCCGCCGCCCGGGCCAGCCGCTTGATCGGCCGCAACTGGTTGCGCAGGAAGATGAAGGAAATCAACGTCATCAGAACGCCGGTCGCGATCATCAACACCAGAAGCTGATGCGGGTTCGACGCCGACACCCGCCCGCGCGGCATCCGCAAGTCCATGCCGCCATGCACGGTGTCGATCGACACCTGCACCTCGCGCTGGTTGCTGGTAAGGTCGATGCCCGAGACACCGGTCAGACGCCGGTGCAGGGTTTCGATCACCACCCGCCCCGACAGATCATAGAAGGCGCGCGTGTCGCCATCGCGCAGCGGCGCGGGCAGGAACACCGCCAGTTCCAGCGCCGGTCCAAGCTCGTCCACCAGCGCCTGCGCCGCGGCAAGGTCGGGCGCCGCGTTCACGCTGTCCACAAGATACCGCGTTTCAGCCAGCACATTGCGGGTCATCTGGCGGGTGACGCCTTCGAAATGGCGTTGAATGAAGACGATCGAGACCACCAGTTGCAGGCTGAACACCGGCAGGATCAGGATCAGCGCGGCGCGTCCATACAGGCTGCGCGGAAGGGAGTGTTTGAGCCAGGCGAAGAGCATGGCTACATCTGACCATGCAGCAGCAGCACAGGAAAGCGCCAAATGGACCCTTCCCCGCAGTCCCCCGTTCCCGGACAGGTCGAGGACCTCGCCCCCGGCCTGCGCCGTGTTCTGGCGCCCAACCCCTCGCCCATGACCTATTGGGGCACCAACACCTACCTTTTGGGCGACCGCGAGATCGCTGTGATCGATCCCGGCCCGGACAATGCAGCGCATCTTGAGGCCATCCTTGCCGCCCTGCGCCCCGGCCAGAAGATCACGCAGATCCTTGTCACCCATGCCCACCGGGATCATTCGCCGCTGGCCCGCGCGCTGGCCGACCGAACGGGCGCCCCGGTTCTGGCCTATGGACCGGCCGCCTCGGGCCGCAGCGCGCTGATGCAAGGTCTGGTGGCGGATGGGCTTGCCGGGGGCGGGGAAGGCGTGGACACGGGGTTCGCGCCCGACCGGTGCCTTCCCGATGGCGCGCAGGTGACCGGCGCGGGCTGGACGCTGACGGCGCTGTGGACACCGGGACATATGGGCAACCACATGGCGTTCCTTTGGGACGACATCCTGTTCACCGGCGATCTGGTGATGGGCTGGGCCAGTTCGCTGATCTCGCCCCCAGACGGCGACCTGGCGGCGTTCCTGTCATCCTGCCACCGGTTGCGGGACCTTGGTTCGCGCATCCTGCATCCCGGTCACGGCCTGCCGGTCGCCGATCCCGCCGCGCGCATCGACTGGTTGATCGCGCATCGCCATGCCCGCGAGGCCCAGATCCTGTCGGCCATTCCCCCGCACGGCATCGGGCTGAGCGCCCTGACCCGGGCCATCTATGACCGCGAAACCCCTGCCGCCCTGATGCCCGCGGCCGAGCGTAACGTGCTGGCCCATCTCATAGATCTGACCACGCGCGGCAAGGTTCAGGCCGCCCCGAACCTGTCGCCCTCGGCGCTGTTTTCGCTGGCCTGAAATGGGGTGAAAAAAATGTCAAAAGCCTCTGGACGCCCCCAGACAGCATAGCTATACACCGCCGCATGTTCCGGCGTAGCTCAGCGGTAGAGCAGTTGACTGTTAATCAATTGGTCGTAGGTTCGATCCCTACCGCCGGAGCCAAATCACCCAACAATATCAGGTGACCAAGCAAGCACCCCCTCGGGGGTGCTTCTTCATTTTTGGGCTGGGGCAGCACGCGGAGCACCAACCGGCCAGTTCCGCCTGGGGACGCTCCCGGCATCATCCTGCTGGATGGCGTTCCGAGGGGCGATACGGTCTAAAAGGGCGCGAGGCGCTGAGCCGCGCCGTAGGCGGCTGTCGCTTTCAACACGATCTCATCGATGGCGCCGTGGCGGCGCAAGAACGCTGCCGGGTCGGCGGAAATGTATGGATGTGCAGACAAAACGTCCAAAGCCAGGGCCGTCTTCTCGGCATCTCCCAGTGCCGCCGCGTTGATGGCAACGAGGAACCACGCGAAGCCTGTCCCCTTTGACGCGGCGATTTCGGCTTCCTCCAAGGCCCGTTCGAAGTTGCCCTGCATGAAATGCTGCAGCGACGGAAGGTGATAGTACCAGCCGGGCGGGTCGACCGTGCGCTCGATCGCCTGCGCCATGAGTGGGCCGCCTTCGTCGAATTTGCCCCGCACCGACAACCGCCACCCCACCTGCGCGAGCGTGTCAGGATCGTGCGGGTTAAGGTCCAGCGCGATACGCCCGTAGCGTTCGCTTTCGGAATAATTGCCGGTGTAGTGATGGATGGAGGAGAGGGCCTTCGCGGCAAGTACGTTGTCCGGAGCCATGGAATAGGCGTGTTCGGCAACCTCCAGCGCCGCCGCGATTTCGGCATCGGCCTGCTCGGCAGGGACAAAGCCGAAGCGCGCCGCGTCAAGCTGGAGCCACCCGAGCATTGCCCAGGCCTCGGCGTAGTCGGGGCTTTGCGCCACGGTTTCTTCAAGACAGGCCCGCACGGTCTGATAGGCGGTTGACGAGAACTTCTGCCGGTAGGCGATGGCCTCGAGAACGCACAGGTAGCTGTTGAGGCTTGTGGGCGCGGGAGAGGCATCTGCCCGCGCCATGATATCGGCGGACAGCGGGCCGTAGGGCTGCCCGATGGCGGTCGCGATCTCGGCTGATACGGAGTTGCGCAGGTCGATGAGGGCGCCGGGGTTCAGATGCAGGTCATAGCTTTCGCCCCAGACCAGTTCGTCCGTGATGGCCGACAGAAGCTGGACGTTGACCGAAACCGCCTCGCCCTCTGTCTGGACAGTGCCGTGCACAAGATAGGTCGGCACCCCGTCGGCACCGAGTTCCGCCATTCTCTCGGTCAGATTGGTCGCAGCCAGCGGCGCAAACAGGCGCAGGTTGTCGAAGCCGCGCAGTTTCAGGACCAGTTCCGAACTCAGGCCAAGCGACAACGTCCGGGTTGTCGGCGACGGATCGAGCGCCTCGAAGGGCAGGATCGCGACGCGCGGAAACTCTGCCACGGTACGATCTGTAACCGCGACGCCATCGGCGCGAAACAACCACAAGGAAATCACCGCAACAACCGCCAGCCCGGCAAAGATCGCCGCCATCAGCGGTGCCTTGCGCCCGGACTTGCGTGTATTCGCCTGCGGCGGCGCGACGGATGATACCTCCGTCGGGGCAACTGGCGCGACAGTCGTGGCGACCTGGGGGGGGCGAACCTCGAACAGGGGTTCGTACCTGCCCTTCGGGATCGATATGCGCACCGGATCGTCGGCACCGGGGCCGACATAATAGCTGTCGAGGTCCTGCCGAAGACGCCGGGCTTCCAGCCGCACCACCGGATCCGTCTTGGGATCGAAATTCTCGTCGCGCCCGAAAACCGAATGGGCGATGGCGAAACCCTTGAGGGCGGGCCCGCGACCCGCGAGCGCCTCTTCGACCACGAAACTCAGGAATGCGCGCCGCCGTTCGCTGGCCCTGAATTCCGGATGCTCGAACATTCGGTCCAACGCCGCGCGAACATCCGCCTGCGAGGGGTGCGCACCCCTCTCGTCCATCAGGTTCTGGCGGGCATTTACCATTTTCGGGGGCATCTCGCTGCGCTGGTCTCGATCCCACATGAAAATGCCGGCCGGGACCTGTTCGGCAGCACTATAGTCGCCCGCCCCCTGAATTAAAGGGCCGTATTGCGGTGTTGCGGCCTTACCAGGCACCCCTTTGTGAGGGGTTCGAACATGTTCGCCACTCCCGGGCACCGCACGCATGGGGCAAGCTCAAGGCGATTTCGACACGTCTTCCGTCCGGTTGTGAAACCAATGGTCGCAAGATCACATTTTTTACGGAGAGATGACATGGAGCCTGGTCCGATCATTGCGGAACGTTGGCCGAACCTCATGCCCGAACTCCGTAGACGGAGCACCATCGATCCGGGCTTTCGAGAGCTTCTTTCCGACTACAGGGAAGCATGGGAAGCACTTGACCGATGGCGCGCAATCGACCCAGAATCGTCGTGTCGGATCGCGGATTACGACAGGCTCGTCCGCGAACTCGAAGCCGAGATCGAAAAAGAGCTGGCAAAAGATGGCATCCCCGTGCGGACGGAGAGCGCCGGGATCAGAAACCTCTGACGGAGAAATTCATATGCAAACTTCCGGAACCCAAACCGGCATGGCGGGGCGCGCGCTTGCGCTTGGGGTCGCCTTTGCCCTTGGCGGACTCGGAGCGTCGCAAGCCCTTGCGCAGGACGATCCTGCCGGCAGCAAGCCCAACATCCTCCTGATCGTCTCGGACGATACCGGCTGGGGCGATCTCGGTCCCTATCTGGGCGGTGCCGCGCGCGGCATGCCGACGCCGAACTTCGACAAGCTGGCCGAAGAAGGCATGTTCTTCACCAACTTCTACGGCCAGCCCTCGTGCACACCGGGCCGCGCGGCGATGCAGACCGGGCGCAACCCGAACCGGTCCGGCATGACCACCGTGGCCTTCCAGGGCCAGGGCGGCGGTCTGCCCGAAGCGGAATGGACGCTGGCTTCGGTGCTGAAAGAAGCCGGGTACAAGACCTATTTCACCGGCAAGTGGCACCTGGGCGAGTCTGACTATGCGCTGCCCAACGCGCAGGGCTATGACCAGATGAAATACGCGTTCCTCTATCATCTAAACGCCTATACCTACCCCGATCCGGCCTGGCACAAGAACATGGGCGACGACCTGCGCGCCGAGTTCGCCAAGATCACCAAGGGGTCGCTGTCCGGCAATGCCGGCGAAGAGGTCACCGAGGATTTCAAGGTGATCGGCGACGCGGACACGCCGGATCAGGGCAAGGTCGGCATCAAATATCTCGACGCCTATGTCGAAAAGGCCGCCTATGAGTTCCTTGAAGACGCCGCCAAGGATCCGGACACGCCGTTCTTCATCAACGTCAACTTCATGAAGAACCACCAGCCGAACCTGCCGCACCCGGATTTCGAGGGCAAATCGATCTCGAAGTCGCCCTATGCAGATGCGGTGGTCGAACTTGACGCGCGCGTCGGCAACGTCCTGAACAAGCTGGACGAGCTTGGCCTCAAGGACAACACCGTCGTGTTCTACACGGTCGACAACGGCGCCTGGCAGGATGTCTACCCGGACAGCGGTTACACTCCGTTCCGCAGCACCAAGGGCACCGACCGCGAGGGCGGCAGCCGGGTTCCGGCCGTGGTGCGCTGGCCTGCGCATGTTCCGGCAGGCACCAAGAGCGACGACATTCTCGGCGGTCTCGACCTGATGGCAACCTTCGCAGCCCTGGCCGATCAGACGCTGCCCGAGAAAGATCGCGCCGGCGAGCCGATCATCTTCGACAGCCACGACATGACCCCGGTCTGGACCGGCAAGGGCAAGTCTGACCGCAACGAGTGGTTCTACTTCACCGAGAACGAACTAACTCCGGGTGCTGTCCGCGTCGACAACTTCAAGTACGTGTTCAACCTGCGCGGCGACAATGGCGCCACCACCGGTGGCCTTGCGGTCGATACCAACCTGGGCTGGAAAGGCGCCGAGAAATACGTCGCCACTGTTCCGCAGGTCTTTGACCTGCTGGCCGACCCGCAGGAACGCTACGACATCTTCATGACCACCTTCACCGAGAGCACCTGGGCAATGGTCCCGGCCAACGAGGCGATGCAGGAGATCATGAAAAGCTATGTCGAGTATCCGCCGCGCAAGCTGCAGAGCGAGACCTATACCGGTCCGATCACGCTGAGCGCGTATCAGCGGTTCAAGCATGTTCGTGACGAACTTGCCAAGGATGGTGTCAGCATCGGCCTGCCGACCGGCAACTGAGGCAACACCACACACGGGGCGGGCCTTGACGGGCCCGCCCTCTCTCGCGTCCACTTGACCTCGTACCGGACACCCAAAGGCCAATCCCAAAATGAAATTTCTTGCCTCCACCCTTGCCGTATCCCTGGCGTTCGCGCTTCCCGCGATTGCCCAGGACGATCCCCTGCCATCGTGGAACGACGGCGACACCAAAAGCGCCATCATCGCGTTCGTCGAGAGCGTGACCGACGACGACAGCGACACCTTTGTCGACGAAGACGCACGGATCGCGACCTTCGACAATGACGGCACGCTTTGGGTCGAGCAGCCGATGTACACCCAGCTTGCCTTCGCTTTCGACCGGGTCAAGGCCATGGCCGACGACCACCCGGAATGGAAGACGACCCAGCCGTTCCAGGCCGTTCTGGATGGCGACATGAAAGCGCTTGGCGAAGCCGGTGATAAGGGTCTGCTGGAAATCGTCGCCGCGACCCATTCCGGCATGTCGACCGAAGATTTCGCGTCGATCACCACCGATTGGCTGGCCACCGCGAAACACCCGAAATTCGACCGGCCCTATACCGAGCTGATCTACCAGCCGATGCTGGAGCTGCTCGACTACCTGCGGGACAATGATTTCGAGACCTTCATCGTTTCCGGCGGCGGTATCGAGTTCATGCGCCCCTGGACCGAAGAAGTCTATGACATCCCGCCGCAACAGATCGTCGGATCGTCGATCACCACCGAGTTCAAGATGGTGGATGGCAAGCCGGTGCTGATGCGCACCGACAAGATCGACTTCATCGACGACAAGGCCGGAAAGCCCGTCGGCATCAATTCCCATATCGGCCGCCGACCTATTGCCGCCTTCGGCAATTCCGACGGCGATTTCGAGATGCTGCAATACACCACCATCGGCGCCGATGGCCCGCGTCTTGGCGCCTTCGTGCACCACACCGACGCCGACCGCGAATACGCCTATGACCGCGACACGCATTTTGGCAAACTCGACAAGGGCCTTGATGCAGCTGCCGAAAACGGCTGGCTTCTGATCGACATGAAGAACGACTGGAAAACGATCTTCCCGAACTGAGCCCGCCGCCGGTTGCCGCGCATCAGCAGGCGATCGGTGTCATGACCTGCACGGCTGCGCCCCGGCTACTGATCCAGTGGACGGGGCGTTTTCCGTTTGGGGTCGCGCCCGGATCGTCATCGCAAGGGCGGCGACCGCATCCACACCGCGCTGTCGTGGAAACCCATGCACCTGTGGCGCCACACTCGGGATGCCGCTCCGTATGTGATGAAGCGGCAGCGCCCGGTCCCTCTGCGTTTGCGCCCAAATTTGTTGACTGCGGGGCCTTTGCGACCCCTGCCTGGACATTCCTGCCGATGCCTCCAGTCGGCCAACGGTTCCCTGAAAGGGGCGTTCGACAGCATCAAGGGCGATCCCATGTGGCTGCCGCCCGAGCACCGGGTGGATGCCTGGTAGGGCGCCTGCGCTGTTTTGGGCAAGGGGCGCGGGGGCGCACGGCCCCTAGAGTTGTCTCGGCAGACCGGACCGGGGAGCGCGATACTGATCCCGGCAAAAGATGAGGCACGGCCCCGATGACAACACCCAAACTCTCTGGCAACCGGCGCGGATTTCTTGCCTTGGGCGGCGCTGTGGCCCTGTTGGCCGGGGCGCCCGCGTTGTGGCGGGTCTTCGCGCCCTCCCTGTCGGCCCCGCCGCATCCGTCGGTGCCGGGGTTCTTCCAGTTGGAACAGGCGGCGGTGACCGGGGCCTTCGATCCGCTGGTGGGCCTTCAGGATGGCCCCCGGATCGAGGCGGCCGAGATCCCCGATATCTGCGCCGCGCTGTTCCGCACACCGCGTGACGGGCGCGTGCCGCTGGCGTTCTTCACCGACATCAACTGCACCTATTGCCGAACCATGGAGCCGTGGATCACCGCGCTGGACCCGGCAACCGTGGCTCTGACCGTGCATGATCTGCCATTGCTGGGCGCGGGT
The DNA here is from genome assembly GCF_049800695.1 of Fluviibacterium sp. S390. NCBI lineage: Bacteria > Pseudomonadati > Pseudomonadota > Alphaproteobacteria > Rhodobacterales > Paracoccaceae > Meridianimarinicoccus > Fluviibacterium sp. S390. Next base: position 114,595 of record NZ_JBNAFN010000006.1, read on the forward strand.
TCGGTGGCGGCGGCGCGGGCCATCCTGGCGGCAGAGTACCAGGGAGCCTCCTCGGCGATGCGCACCCGGCTGCATCGCACCCGTTTTCAGCCCGACCCGGCCTATCTGACCGCGCTGGCCGAAGGCCTGGGGCTGGACGCCCCACGGCTGTTGCAGGACATGGACCGCCCCGAGGTGACCGCGCGCATCGCCACCAGCCTTGGGTTGGCGGCCCGCTTCCAGATCCCCGGCACACCGGCGCTGGTGGTGGGGTCGGTGCTGGCCGTGGGCAACCGCAGCAAGGCCGAGGTTCAGGCCCTGATCGATCAGGCGGACATCGGCGTCTGCACCTGAGGCGCGTCAGTGGGCAAACCGGACGCCACCGCCTGTCCCTCAAGCGCCGAGCGTTGCGCCGCCTGCCCCATCAGCACCGCGCGCATCCCGTCGTCGAAGCCGACCTCGACCGTTCCCTGTCCGCGCAGTACCTGCAGGAACTTCTGATGCTGGTAGAAGGTGGAGCCGTTGTGATCGCCCGCGTCCAGCAGCGCCTCGTCGACCGGGATCTCCAGCATCTGCGGCCGCTTGGGACGGCGCGGCGATACGATCACCCGTGACACCGGCGGCGGGCCAAGGTCGGCAGGCCAGAACCGGGTCGGCCCCGGCACCTTGGCCTCGATCTTGCCCAGCGGACCGAGGGCGGTGATCTCTTCCTGAAACTCGGAGCCTTCCGCGAACATGCACAATTCCAGCATCCCGCGCGCGCCGTTGGCGAAATCCACGATCACATAGGCATTGTCCCAGATGTCGGGCGGGCCCGCGGCCGGGTGTTCGGCCTTGTGGTTCACGTCCTGCGCGCCCGAGGCCATGATCCGCACCGGCTCGGCCCCCACCACCAGCCGCATCAGGTCGAAGAAATGGCAGCATTTCTCGACCAGCGTGCCACCGGTGCGGGCGTTGTAACGGTTCCAGCCGCCGACCTTGTCGAGAAACGGAAAGCGATGTTCCCGGATGGTCAGCATCCGCACACCGCCGGTAACCTCGGCCACCTTGTCGATCAGCGCCGCGATGGGCGGCATGTAGCGATACTCCATCGCCACCCAGATCGGTGCCGGATAGCGCGCGTGCAGCGCCGCCAGCCGGGCCGCATCGTCAGGATCGGTGAACAGCGGCTTTTCCACCAGCAGCGGCAGCGGCCGGGTGGCGGCGATCTGCTCCATCTGCGCCACGTGGCAGTCGTTGGGGCTGACGATCACCAGTGCATCCAGGTCCGGCAGGGCCAGCAGATCGGCCAGATCGGCCACCGCCACGGCCCCCGGCACCAGCGCCTGCGCAGCACCGCGCATCCCCGCATCGGGATCGCACAATGCGGCCACCTCGGCACCGTCCAGAATTGCGATGTTGCGGATATGCTCCTGCCCCATCATCCCGCATCCGATGATGCCATAGCGCATTGGCGTCATGCCTGCTCTCCTAGCTGTTGCGCGCCACATAGCGGGCGCGGTCGTGGTTGAACCAGGTGCGAGAGACCTCGGGCAGTGCCCCGTCGCTGGTGCGACTCTGGCGCAGGACGTGGCCGCAGACCGCGCCCTCGTCACAGCCGGTGTCCTGCCCCCAACCGGGCATGGCATCGACGCCGATCCGATCCTCGATGGCGGTGATCCAAAGCCCAAGGGTTTCCCGGTAGTAAAGGTACAGAGATTCCGACAACGCCTGCGCATCCAGCCGGTCGGTGATCTCCCCGTCGAGCCAGATCTCCTCTGCTGCAACGGCGCGGTCATCCAGATAGCGCAGGCGGCGAATGCGGTGCGCGGTGTCCGAGCCGCCAAAATCCGGCAGATCGGCAGGCTTGGGCAGGCGCGTCACCGACAGCACGCGGGCCCGTGGCAGCCCGCCGCCGTCCAGCCGTTCCAGCCGGAAGAAGGCATAGATCGACCCGCCCTGGTCAGTGTCGAGAATATAGTTCCCCGACCCCTGCCGACGCTCCAGAATGCCTTGGCGCTCCAGCCGTGCCAGCGCCTTGCGCAGGGTGCCGACGGCAATGCCCATGCCATCCGCCATCTGCCGTTCGGGCGGCAGGCGATCGCCGACGCGCAAGCGTCCGGCCGTGATTTCACGCACCAGAAACTCGGCAATTTGCAGATACTTGGGCAGTGCTGCACGATCTGCCACGCCATCCCCCTGTCGAATTGATTTACTATTGATGCATCAATTGCGCGATGCTAGGCAAGAAGAAACAACCGGGGGGAAGTCGATGACGGTGGTGCCAGTCACATCCGCAGATCTTGATGCATCCGAGGTGTCGTGGTTCTCGGCCCTGTGTTCGGACGACTACCGCTTGCTGGGGGTGCCCGAGGGCGATCTGCGGTCCAGCTTTGCCCATTGTTCATCGATCCTGAAGGAAGCCGAAGCGCAAGGCTTCCGCAACATCCTGTGCCCGTCCTCCTACCAGGTCGGGCAGGACACGCTCAGCTTCGTGGCGGGGTGCGCGCCGATCTCCGACCGCATCAACATGCTGGCCGCCGTGCGCTGCGGCGAGATGCAACCGATCATGCTGGCCCGCACCATCGCCACGCTGGACCACATGTTGCAGGGCCGCCTGACGGTGAACATCATCAGCAGCGATTTTCCCGGCCAGAAAGAAGACAGCAGTTTTCGTTACCAGCGTTCCCGCGAGGTGGTGGAGATCCTGAAACAAGCGTGGACGCAGGACCAGATCACCTACAAGGGGCAGGTCTATGACTTCGAGGGGCTGACCACCGATCCCGCGAAACCCTATCAGACCGGCGGGCCGCTGCTGTATTTCGGCGGGTACTCTCCCGACGCGCTGGACCTCTGCGGCCAGCATTGCGACGTCTACCTGATGTGGCCGGAGCCCAGGGACCAGCTGGCCGAACGCATGAAGGCGGTCAACGCCGTGGCCGAGAAATACGACCGCACGCTGGACTATGGCCTGCGGGTCCACACCATCGTGCGCGACACCGAAGCCGAGGCCAAGGAATACGCCGAACACCTGGTGTCGAAACTGGATGACGAATACGGCAAGCTGATCCGCGAACGGGCGCATGATTCCGGCTCGCTGGGCGTTTCGCACCAGGCCCGCGCCCGCGAGCTGGCCGACAAGTTCGGCTATGTGGAGCCGCACCTGTGGACCGGCATCGGTCGCGCCCGGTCGGGTTGCGGTGCGGCCCTGGTCGGATCCGTCGACCAGGTGCTGAGCGAGATCGAGGCCTATCGCAAGATGGGCATGCGCGCCTTCATCTTCTCGGGCTACCCGCATCTGGAAGAATGCAGGATATTCGGGGAAAAGGTTCTACCTCATCTCAAGACCTGTTCGCTGCCCCACGCCTATGGCCGGGTGCCGGACAAGACCCCGATGACCCCTTTAGGAGCCGGAGAGCGCAAGTAATGGATCGTGTTTCCCTGTCCCCGACGCTGGACCTGTCGCGCATCGTCTATGGCATGTGGCGTCTGGCCGATGATGACAACATCTCGCCCGCCCATGTGCAGGCCAAGATCGAAGCCTGTCTTGCGCAGGGCATCACCAGTTTCGATCAGGCCGACATCTATGGCGGCTACACCTCGGAAGCGGTGCTGGGCAGCGCCCTGCGGGCCGCCCCGGCGCTGCGCGACCAGATGCAGATCATCACCAAATGCGGAATTGTGGCCCCGGCGGGACGCTATGCCGACGCGCGGGTGAAATACTATGACACCTCGCGGGCGCACATCGAGAAATCGGTGGAGTATTCCCTGCGCGAGATGGAAATCGAGCATATCGATCTGCTGCTGATCCACCGCCCCGATCCCTTCATGGATGCCGATGAAACCGGGGCTGTGCTGGATGACATGGTGGCCTCGGGCAAGGTCGGGCATGTGGGCGTGTCGAACTTCCTGCCGGCGGATATGAACCTGCTGCAATCGCGCATGTCCTCGACGCTGGTCACCAACCAGATCGAGATCAGCCTTCTGGCCTCGGACCCTTTCCGCAATGGCGCGTTGGCCACGCTGATGCAGGCGGGCGTGGCGACGATGGCCTGGTCGCCGCTGGCCGGTGGTGCCTTGTTCGCTCCTGAAAACAGCGCCTTGCACGACAAACTTGCAACATTCGGCGAAAAGCATGACGTCGATGCCAGTGCCGTGGCGGTGGCCTGGCTGCTGGCGCATCCCGCCCGCATCCTTCCGGTCATGGGCACCAACAGCCTGGCACGGATTGCACGTTTGTCCGAGGCGTGCAAAGTGGAGATGTCGCGGGAAGACTGGTTCGACTTCTACACAGCGGCCCTGGGACAAGAGGTGCCCTGAGCATGGACGGGAGCAGCGCGATTTCGATAGAGACATTCCAGCCCGCACCCGATACGCAACGGGCCTATCGCACCGCGCTTGGCTCGTTCGGCACCGGCGTCACGGTCATCACCACGACCACCGACCTTGGCCCCTGCGCCATCACCGTCAACAGTTTCGCCAGCGTCTCGCTGGACCCGGCCCTTGTGCTTTGGTCGGTGGACAAGGCTTCGGACCGCTGCGCCGCCTTTGCCGAAGCCAGCCACAGCGCGATTCACGTCCTGGAACGCAGCCAGCAGGATCTGGCATGGCGTTTTGCCCGCGACGGCTTTGATTTCGCGCAGACCGACTGGCAGCCCGACGGCAACGGTGTGCCCTGTCTGGATGGCTGCCTGACACGCTTTGATTGCGAAACCGTGGCCACCCATGATGGCGGGGATCACATCATCCTCGTGTCGAAAGTGTCCAGCGTCTCGGCGCGCCACGGCCTGCCCCTGCTGTTCGTGCAGGGCAAATTCGGAAGTTTCTCCACCTCCTGAGCATACAGGAGGGGAACGCAAGGGTCGCAACGTCGGCCCGATCAGGGAGGATCACGGCGGATGCCCATTCTGCTGGCGCTGTTGCGCCCGTTCGAGATCGTCAACACCGCCATGGGGCGGCTGGGCCGGGGCGTGACCGTGGTGGCCATGGCGCTGATGGTGATTGTGATCCTGATCCAGGTGGTGTTCCGCTACGTGCTGAACAATGCCCTGCCCTGGCCCGATGAGGCCGCGCGCTTCCTGATGCTGTGGATGACCGGGCTGATCGCGCCCTACGCCTTTCGCCGGGGCGGCTTCGTTGCCATCGACATGGTCGAGCGCGCCCTGCCAAAACGGCCGGCGGCCCTGTTGTCGCTGGTCCTGCTCAGCCTGTCGCTGGTGGTGCTGATCGTCGGCGTGCGGCTGGGCTACAACCACACCATGTCGGGCTGCCTGTTCAAAAGCTCGACCCTGTGGATGCCCTTCACCTTCAGTTTCGCGATGCCCCTGCCCGGTCTCGACATGTCGCTGACCCTGTGCACCAAGGCGGATGCGACCTTTGGGCTGACATGGGGCTGGGCCAAGATGCCGCTGGCGATGATGTATGCCTCGCTCTACGTTGGGCTGATCCTGCTGGTGCTGGTCAATGTCGAATTGCTGCTGCGCGGGCTGGCGACCCTGCTGGGCCGCGAAGATCACCTGCGCCCGCTGCCGCGCGATGTCGTGGAGGCCGAGTGATGCTGATCTGGTTCCTGCCCGTCTTCCTGATCTTCCTGATGGTCGGCCTGCCGGTGTTCTTCGCGCTGCTGGTCGCCCCCGGCCTGCTGTTGTGGCTGAACGGGCAGGAACGCGACATCGCCCTGCTGTATCGCAACGTCTACAACGGCATGGACAGCTTCCCGCTGATGGCCATTCCCTTCTTCATGCTGGCGGGCGAGCTGATGAACCGTGGCGGCATCACCGAACGGCTGGTGGAATTCGCCCAAGCCCTGATGGGCCATCTGCGCGGCGGGCTGGCGCATGTGAACGTGCTGTCGTCGATGCTGTTTGCCGGGCTGTCGGGCTCGGCGGTGGCGGACACCTCGGCGCTGGGGTCGATGCTGATCCCGGCGATGGAACGTCAGGGCTATACCCGCCGGTTCGCCGCCGCCATTACCGCGGCCAGTTCGGTGATCGGCCCGATCATCCCGCCCTCGGGCATCATGATCATCTATGCCTATGTCATGGGCGAAAGCGTGGCCGCGCTGTTTCTGGCGGGCATCGTGCCGGGGATCATGGTCGGGGTCGGGCTGATGCTGATGGTCAAGGTCATGGCCGACCGCTATGACTTTCCCATCGCCTCGGCCAAGACCACGTGGCGGCAACGCGGGCAAGCCAGCCTGCGCGCCTTCTTCCCGCTGATGACCCCGGTCATCATCCTGGGCGGCATCCTGGGCGGCGTCTTCACCCCGACCGAGGCCGCAGCCGTCGCCGTCGCTTATGCCACGTTCATCGGCTTTTTCATCATGGGCAGCCTGAAACTGTCGGAACTGCCCGACGTGCTGGCGAAAGCCGGGACAACCTCGGCGGTGGTGCTGCTGCTGGTCGGGGCGGCCATGGCCTTCAAGACCGTGGTCAGCCTGTCCCATGCGCCCGAGATCCTGGCCGAATTCATCCTTGGCCTCAGCCAGAACCCGCTGATCCTGCTGTTCCTCATCAACCTGCTGCTGTTCGTCGTCGGCATGTTTCTGGACGCAGGCCCGGCGATCATCATCCTGGGGCCGATCCTGGGGCCGATCTTCGTGGATCTGGGCGTTGACCCGGTGCATTTCGCCATCATCATGAGCGTCAACCTGACCGTGGGCCTGGCCACGCCGCCCATGGGGCTGGTGCTGTTCGTCGCCTCGTCGGTGTCGGGCGAACGGGTCGAGACGATTTCCAAGGCCATCCTGCCGTTTCTGGCCGTCGAGGTGGTGGTGATCTTCCTGATCACCTTCGTGCCGGCCTTCTCGATGACCATCCCCCGCCTCGCGGGCTTCGTGAACTGAGCAACCAAAACAACTACAGGGAGAGAGACATGCTCAAGAACCTATCCAAACCGCTTCTGGCTGCGGCCCTTGCGGTCACGCCGATGGCGTCCATGGCGGCAGACTACACGCTGCGCGCCACCGCGAATTCCAACGAGAACGATGAAGACTATGACGGTCTGGTCGTGTTCAAGAATTATGTCGAGGCCGCGTCGAACGGCGCCATCGAGGTTGAGCTGTTCATCGGCACGCAGCTTTGCTCGAAAGGCGCGGAATGTCTTCAGGGCATCGCCGATGGCTCCATCGACATCTACATCTCGACCTCGGGCGGCGCGGCGGGGATCTTCCCCTATGTGCAGGTGTTGGACCTGCCCTATCTGATGGCCGACGACCGCATCGCCGAAGCTGTTCTTCAGGGCGATTTCACCCGGACCATGCGCGACATGGCGCTTGAGGATTCCGGCGGCACCATCCGCCTGATGACCATCGGCAACACCGGCGGCTGGCGCAACTTCGCCAACACCAAGCGGCGGGTGCAGACCCCGGCCGACATGGAGGGGCTGAAGATCCGCACCGTGGTCGCCGACCTGCCGCAGGAACTGGTGCGCGCGCTTGGCGCCTCGCCCACCCCGATCCCGTGGCCGGAACTGTTCACCTCGTTCCAGACCGGCGTTGTCGAAGGCTCCAAGAACGGCATCACCGACATCATGGGCATGAAGTTCCCCGATGCCGGCCTGCAATACGTCACGCTGGATGGCCACGCCTACATGGGCGCCCTGTGGTGGATGAACAACGCCCGCTTCATGGAGATGCCCGAAGACCTGCGCCGCGTCGTGGTCGATGGGTTCTACGCGCTGCAACAGGCCACCTTCGCCTCGCCCAAGCGCAAATCCATCGCCGCCTATGAGGAATTCGTTGCCGGTGGCGGCGACCTGTATGTGCCGACGCCCGAGGAAAAGGCTGCGTTCAAGGACGCCGCCGCACCGGTCTACGATTGGTTCAAGCAGAACGTGGAACGGGGCGAGCCGATCTTCACCGCCCTGACCGAGGCCGTGGCCGAGGCCGAAGCGGAACTGGACGCCGCGCGCAGCGCCGACCTGCAATAATCCCCCCAGCGGGCCAGCCCGGCATCGGGTTGGCCCGCGACCCTGCTTGACGCGCACGTAACGCTGCGTCACACCCCGTTATTCTCCCCTTCACTCCATTGAGCGCATGCTCAGCAGCGCCCATATGAAGAGTAGAACGAGGAGAAACCGATGACCTTCAATCGCATGGCATTTCTGGCAGCCTTTTCCGCCCTGACCCTGGGTGCTGCACCGGTCGTGGCAGCCACTGTTGTCGCGGATGAAGCGGTATTGGGCGAGTTTGGCAACAACCCCAAACAGTCCGCCATTTTCGACAAGGACGTGGGCACCGTGATTGGTGGCCAGAAGAACAATGGCGACAGCGATTTCCTGTTCTTTGACGGGTTTGAAGACGGCACCACCTCACTGGACTTCACTTTCACCAATGTTGGCGGTGACTGGGGCGGCCTGAACCTGCGCATCAAGGACAAGGCGTTCAAGAACAAGAACGACTGGTGGCCGCTGGAATTCTCGGGCACCTACGCCGGCCTGACCGACAGCAATCCGCTGAAGATCTCGTTCGCGCTGGACGGCTACACTGGCCCGCTGGCCGTGGCGATCGACTTCTTCCACGCCGATTTCAAGAACGGCAATGGCGTCGGCTACGTCATCACCAAGGCAGGTGGCCTGCCGCCGAGCACCGCGCCGGCACCGATCCCGCTGCCCGCGGGGCTGCCGTTGATTGCATCCGGGCTTGGCGCGCTGGTTCTGGCACGGCGCTTTCGCCGCAAGAGTTGACGATCTGGGCCGGGGCCCCCTCCTCACCCCGGACGGATCCGATCAGGCAGGCCTCACGGCCTGCCTTTTCTTTTCGGGAACCGGCGCGCGGGGCATCAGACCTGCCGCCGGCGCCGCATCCAGCCCAGCCCGACAAGCCCGGCCAGCCCCGATCCCAGGGCCAACGCCGCAGGCGGCACCGGCGCCGGGTGGACGGATTCGAACCGGATATCGACCCGTTCGAAGATCGTGTAGCGATCATTGTCCGGATCGATCAAATGGGTGTCCACATGGGTTCCGAACTTGCCAATGAACGTATCGTAGTGGCCCGGCGACGGCCCATCGCCGGCGCCCGAGACATGCGGTTCATCCACGTTGAACAACCAGACCCGGATCCGCCGCCCATCAAGCTGAGGCACCTTGTTCCCGTTCTGGTCGTACTTGATGCGCAGATAATCCGACGCGGTGAAGCTGAGGGCCGGTGACATGTACAGGCTGATCCCCTCGTTTGCATGCGGGTGGGTCAGGTGCTGGTAGGAAATGGGCGTGAAACTCATGGTTTCGGACCCGGCCTTGCTGGCATCGCCCGAGAATGTTACGGACCCTCTCACTTCCCAGTACCCGCCCCCCAACGTAAACGGCACGGTTTCGGTATAGGGTCTCTCCGGGCGGCTGCTTTTCAGCTCGATCCTGAACTGGAAGGCGGATCTGTAGACCTCATCGGTATTCGGCGTGATCTCGGTGGCGGACATCACCACGGCCATTGCGGCCCCCGGCCAAAGCAGCGCCACGAGCAGTAGTATCCTCAGCATCCCACGTCCCCCTGATTGTGCGGATGGGACACGGCGGTACGGGTGCTTGGGGCTGTTGAACCCCGGTCCGCCTGGGCCGTGTCTGTCTGACATTCTGCAACCATAGCGGAAAATGGCGTTTGGGTCACGCGACCCGCATAAGGCCGCGCTTGACAGCAGCGCCCGGGCGGTCCCCCCTAGCGGAACGGATACATCCAGACCCGGTAATCATCGATCATCACATGCGCCTGCGCGATTTCCTCTGCCGTCATCTTCTTGACCACCTCTTCCTGGCTGATCGCCGCGTCGGGGTCGCCGCCGATGGCGGACAGCACGTACCACGCATAGGCGCGCACAAGGTCGGGGGCGGGCATGCCGCGACCGACTTCGTAGTACCAGCCGACGCCCGATTGCGCGCCGGGATGGCCCTTCATCGCCGCCCGCAGATACCAGTCGAAAGCGCGGTGGTCATCCCGCGCCACCCCCAGCCCCATGGCATACATGACGCCGATCAACTCTTCGGCCTCGGCATTGCCCGACCGGGCCGCAGGCCACAGCGCGGCGCGGGCGTCCTCGAAGGCGCCGGCCTCCATCAGGTCGCGCGCCTCTTCCAGATCCGCAAGGACCGGTCCGGCCAGCGCCAGACACACCGCAAACGCGGCGGCCCCAAGGCTGTGGTTCTGGGTCATTTCCTGCTCCTTCCCCTGGCGGCGATGGCCGAGCCGCACAGCTATCCCTTGCCGGAGCCGATCACGGCAGCAGACTTCCACCCGTTCGATCCCGCCAAGGCGAAACTGGGCCAGTTGCTGTTCTTCGACAAGATCCTTTCGGGCAACCGCAACATCGCCTGCGCCACCTGCCACCATCCCGAGCACGCGGGCAGCGACGGGCTGAGCCTTGGCATCGGCGAAGGCGGCGTCGGTCTTGGCCCCGACCGCACGGCGGGCAGCGGCCCGGATCGCATCGCCAAACGCATCCCGCGCAACGCCCCCAGCCTGTGGAACCTCGGGCACCGCGACATCAAGGTGATGTTCCACGACGGGCGGTTGGAGTCGTCAAACCTTTACGGCAACGCCTACAACTCTCCGGCGCAGGAATGGCTGCCGCCGGGGCTGGACACGCTGATCGCGGCGCAGGCGGTGTTTCCGCTGGTGGCGCAATTCGAAATGGCGGGCAATCCGAAAGAGAACGAGATCGCAGGCGCGGTACACGACCGTATCGACGCAGCCTGGCCGATCCTGGCCAAGCGGGTGCGCATCCTGCCCGCCTATGGCGCGGGCTTCGTGGCCGCCTTCGACACTATCGACCGGCCCGAACAGGTCACCATCGTCGAGGTGGCCGAGGCCATCGGCGACTACATCAATGCCGACTGGCGCAGCTTTGACAGCCCGTTCGATGCTTATCTGGCCGGCGATCCCAATGCACTGGGCCCTCAGGCAAAGACCGGGCTGGACCTCTTCTATGGCAAGGCCGGTTGCGCGCGCTGCCATTCCGGCCCGCTGCTGACCGATCAGGACTTTCATGCCATCGGCCTGCCGCCCTTCGGGCCGGGCCGCACCCGCGCCTTCGATCCGCATGCCCGCGATGTCGGGCGGATGGGCGAAAGCGACCGGCTGGAGGATGCCTACCGCTTCCGCACGCCCTCGCTGCGCAACGTGGCGCTGACCGGGCCGTGGGGGCACAACGGCGCCTACCCGACCCTGCGCGGCATCGTTGAGCACCACCTTGACCCCGACGCGGCGCTGGCCCGCTGGACGCCGCAAATGGCGGGTCTGCCCGAGGCGCCCTGGCTGGCCGCCACCGATTTCATCGTCTGGCAGGATCGCGCGGAACTGGCCCGCCAGGCGGCGCGGCGCGACATCGCCCCGGTCAGTCTGACCGGGGCCGAGGTCGATGCCCTGATGGCCTTCATGCACGCGTTGACCGGCACCACCGCCGGGCAGCATCCGCTGGGCCGGCCCGATGCCGTGCCCAGTGGTCTGCCGGTGGATTGAGCCGTCAGCCGCGCCCGCGCCGCCGCTTCCGCACACCGGCCAGCGCCAACAACCCGCCGATCATCAACGCGCCTCCTGCCGGCAGGGGCACCGCTGTGCTTCCGTTTCCGGACGCCGGGGCCAGAGCCGACGATCCCGCCGCGATATCGGTATAGTAGCGCACCGTCCCGCTGGTCCGCCCCCGCAGCTCGGGCGACAGGGTGAAATAGTGCTGGATCGCGCCGTTGCCGCCGTTCCAGTTCAGCAGCTCCAGCACCGCGCTCACGTCAAATGTACCACCAACCGCCACCTTGCCGCCGTTGATGCCCCCCGAGTCATGGTCGAAACTGCTGCCCGGCGACCCGACGCGACCGATCTTGCTGCGCGTCTCGCCATTGACCGTGGCCGTCAGCTTGCCTGCCTTGCTGTATTTGCTGTCGCCCGCAGCATAGCCCACATCGACGCCGTAATAGCGCACCAGCCGGGCAAAGACCTTCATCTCCTCGGGCGGCTTGCGTCCGCGCTCCTTGCAGACATTGTCCAGCCCCGGATCGGCGAAATCGCTGAGCACACTATAGGTCTTTGCTTCGAAGTTGATCGGCGACGCAAGATCATACTGCGGGCGACCATTCTTGTCGGTCTGGCCGTTGGGCGTGTGCTTCTGAGGCGTCAGCGCGCTGCCATAATTGGTATCGGGATCGAGTGTGATATTCCAATCCACATCATGAGTGTGCACGCAATCGCGCGTGCCCGCCTGGGCAGAGGTGGTCGCGCACAGGGCGGCCAGCAGGACAACAACAGGTTTCATCGGGAACTTTCCTTGGACAATGGGCACGGATCAGCCGCGCCACTCAACTTCCGGGTGCACCATAGGGGCCATGCAACGACTTCGTAAACGTGCATTTGAGAATGTGTTTTTTTATGCGCTACCAGCGCGGTTGGTGTAACAAAATTGCGCTGGCAGAATCATGCGGCGCAACTAACCTTTGGTCTGTGGCGGGGGCACAGCCGAGGGGCGCTTCAAGAGCGCTGGAGATTTTGTCACACCACACTGCGGATGACGTGTATTACAGATTCCTGTTTACTGACAAAGCGCAGCAGACCAGGCGCGGAAGAGCAACAGCCCGAAATCCTTGTAAAAATCCTAACGGTGAACGAATTTACAGCTTTTCGTCAAAAGCGGCAAACTCGTTGACAAAAAAGGCGTGGAATATCTGCGACTTATTCTGGTGTTTTCAAATGGTGTTAAAGTGACTACGGGACAGTCGGGACATGTGCTCATATCCGCATTGCTGCGGGCGCATGACTGAACGCGAAGTTGACTAATGACGGGAGGACTCCGATGACGGGTCAAAGTCAGGACACAGCAACCTATCCGCCGAGCGCTGAGATCGCCGCAAACGCGCATATTGATGCCGAAGCCTATAATCGTATGTACGCGGAGTCGATTTCAGACCCCGAAGCCTTCTGGGACGAGCAAGGCAAGCAGCTGGACTGGATCAAACCGTATACCAAGGTCAAGGACACCACCTTCGACTTCGGCAAGGTGTCCATCAAGTGGTACGAAGACGGCACCCTGAACGTCTGCGCCAACTGCGTGGATCGCCACCTTGAAACCCGTGGCGACCAGACCGCCATCATCTTCGAACCCGACAACCCCGAAGAGCCCGCGCAGCACATCACCTACAAGGCGCTGCACACCGAAGTCTGCAAGATGGCCAACATCCTGGAGACCCTTGGCGTTCGCAAGGGCGATCGCGTTGTCCTCTATCTCCCGATGATCCCGGAAGCCGCTTACGCCATGCTGGCCTGCGCCCGGATCGGGGCCATCCACTCGATCGTTTTCGCCGGTTTCTCGCCGGATGCCCTGGCCGCCCGTGTGAACGGCGCCGACGCCAAGGTCGTGATCACCGCCGACTACGCCCCGCGCGGCGGTCGCCAGACCCCGCTGAAGTCGAACGCCGACGCCGCCCTGCTGCACTGCAAGGACACGGTGAAATGCCTGGTGGTCAAGCGCACCGGTGGCCAGACAACCTGGGTTGATGGCCGCGACTACGACTATTCGGAACTGCACGCCGAGGCCGACGATCACAGCCGCGCCGTGGAAGTGAACGCCGAAGACCCGCTGTTCGTGCTCTACACCTCGGGCTCGACCGGTCAGCCCAAGGGCGTCGTGCACAGCTCGGGCGGCTACCTTCTGTATGCCGCCATGACCCACAAGTACGTCTTCGACTACAAGGAAGGCGACGTCTTCTGGTGCACTGCGGACGTGGGCTGGGTCACCGGCCACAGCTACATCGTCTACGGCCCGCTCGCCAACGGCGCCACCACGGTGATGTTCGAAGGCGTGCCGACCTACCCGGATGCCTCGCGCTTCTGGGAAGTCTGCGAGAAGCACAAGGTCAACCAGTTCTACACCGCACCGACCGCCATCCGCGCGCTGATGGGCAAGGGCACCGAGTTCGTCGAGAAATGCGACCTCTCCAGCCTGCGCATCCTCGGCACCGTGGGCGAGCCGATCAACCCGGAAGCCTGGAACTGGTACAACGACAACGTCGGCAAGGGGAACTGCCCGATCGTCGACACCTGGTGGCAGACCGAAACCGGCGGTCACCTGCTGACCCCGCTGCCCGGCGCCCATGCGCTCAAGCCCGGATCGGCCATGAAGCCCTTCTTCGGTGTCGAGCCGGTGGTTCTGGACCCGCAGTCGGGCGAGGAAATCCACGAAAGCCCGGCCGAAGGCGTGCTTTGCATCAAGGCCAGCTGGCCCGGTCAGATGCGCACCGTCTATGGCGATCACGAACGTTTCGAGAAGACCTATTTCTCGGACTACAAGGGCTACTACTTCACCGGTGACGGCTGCCGCCGCGATGCCGATGGCGACTATTGGATCACCGGCCGCGTCGATGACGTGATCAACGTGTCCGGTCACCGCATGGGCACCGCCGAGGTCGAAAGCGCGCTGGTGGCACATGCCAAGGTCGCCGAGGCCGCCGTGGTGGGCTATCCGCACGACATCAAGGGCCAGGGCATCTACTGCTATGTCACCCTGATGAACGGCGTCGAGCCGACCGAGGAGCTGCGCAAGGAACTGCGCACCTGGGTCCGCACCGAGATCGGCCCGATCGCCGCACCGGATCTGATCCAGTGGGCGCCCGGCCTGCCCAAGACCCGTTCGGGCAAGATCATGCGCCGCATCCTGCGCAAGATCGCGGAAGACGATTTCGGGGCGCTCGGCGATACTTCGACGCTGGCCGAACCGGCGGTGGTCGATGATCTCATCGAAAACCGCATGAACAAAAAATAAGTCATGGACGGAGCAGACATCGTGACCACGACACCCGCAGTCCTCATCCTTCTCGGCCCTCCGGGCGCCGGGAAGGGCACCCAGGCCCGCATGCTGGAAGAGAAATTCGGCCTCGTCCAGCTGTCCACCGGCGATCTGCTGCGCGCGGCGGTTGCCGCGGGCACCGATGCCGGCAAGACCGCCAAGGCGGTGATGGAGGCGGGCAAGCTCGTCTCCGACGAGATCGTTCTGGCCATCCTGAAGGATCGCCTGGCCGAGGATGACACCCAGAAGGGTGTCATTCTGGACGGCTTCCCCCGCACCACCGGCCAGGCCGAAAGCTTGGACGCGCTGCTGGAGGAAACCGGACAGAAGATCAACGCCGCGATCTCGCTGGACGTTGAGGACGAAGCCATGGTCGAGCGGGTTTCGGGCCGCTACACCTGCGCCAAATGCGGCGAAGGCTACCATGACAGCTTCAAGCAGCCCGCCGTTGACGGGACCTGCGACAAATGCGGAGGCACGGAGTTCAAGCGCCGGGCCGACGACAATGCCGAAACCGTGCGGTCCAGGCTTGAAGCCTACCACGCGCAAACGGCGCCGCTGATCGACTACTACGACGCCAAGGGTGTCCTGCAACGCGTTGACGCCATGGGCGACATCAGCGCGATCGCGCAGGGCCTCGGTCGCATCGTGGAAGCCGCTTCGGCATAAGGGAGAGCCGGCTCCCCCCGGTGGGACTTGGGGGGGTGTCGGCAGAGCAACCGCTTTCATCATTGGATTTTGGAACGCACTGTTCCGGGCTCCGGGAAAGCATGTCTTAAAGGGAGAGACCGCTATGGCGGATAATTCGTCCAACAACGCCTACTGGCAAGCGAACCTGAATATCATCAAGGTTTGCCTCGCCATCTGGGCCCTCGTTTCCTTCGGGTTCGGCATCCTGCTGCGCCCGCTCCTCAAGGGTATTCCGGTGGGTGGCACCGACCTGGGCTTCTGGTTCGCCCAGCAGGGCTCCATCCTGGTATTTCTTGCCATCATTTTCTTCTACGCATGGCGCGTAAACAAGCTCGACGCAGAGCACGGCGTCGAAGAGTAAGGGACAGGGAACGATGGATCAGTTTACCCTCAACTTGCTGGTGGTCGGCGCGACGTTCGCGCTCTACATCGGCATTGCAATCTGGGCCCGTGCGGGCTCGACCTCGGAATTCTACGCAGCCGGTCGCGGTGTGCACCCGGTTGTCAACGGGATGGCCACAGGCGCTGACTGGATGTCTGCCGCTTCGTTCATCTCGATGGCCGGCCTGATCGCCTTTGGCGGCTATGCAACCTCGTCCTACCTGATGGGCTGGACCGGTGGTTACGTGCTTCTGGCCCTGCTGCTCGCGCCCTACCTGCGCAAGTTCGGCAAGTTCACCGTGCCGGAATTCATTGGCGACCGTTTCTACAGCCCGACCGCGCGTCTGGTGGCCGTGGTCTGCCTGATCACTGCCTCGATCACCTATGTGATCGGTCAGATGACCGGTGTTGGCGTTGCCTTCTCGCGCTTCCTGGAACTGGACAACACCACCGGCCTGCTGATCGGCGCCGCCATCGTGTTTGCCTACGCCGTTCTCGGCGGCATGAAGGGCGTCACCTACACGCAGGTGGCTCAGTACTGCGTTCTGATCACCGCCTACACCATCCCGGCGGTCTTCATCTCGCTGCAGCTGACCGGCCACGCCATCCCCGGCATCGGCCTGTTCGGCAACGACGTCGCCTCGGGCGAGCCGCTGCTGACGCGCCTGAACCAGGTGGTCACCGATCTGGGCTTTGCGGACTACACCGCGCAGGACGGCACGCCGTCTTCGGTCATCAACATGGTGCTCTTCACCTTCTCGCTGATGATCGGTACCGCGGGTCTGCCCCACGTCATCATCCGCTTCTTCACCGTTCCCCGCGTGGCTGACGCCCGCTGGTCGGCAGGCTGGGCCCTGGTCTTCATCGCCCTGCTGTACCTGACGGCTCCGGCTGTTGGCGCCATGGCACGTCTGAACCTGGTCGACACCATCTATCCGAACGGTGTTGCCGAAGAGCCGATCGAATACGCAAGCCGTCCCGACTGGATGACCAACTGGGAAAAGACCGGCCTGCTGAAGTTCGAAGACAAGAACGGTGACGGCCGCATCCAGTGGTACAACGACGCCAACTCCACCTTCGACGCCGATGTGGCCACGCCGCGCGGTTGGAAAGGCTCCGAGCTGACGGTGAACCGGGACATCATCGTTCTGGCCAACCCTGAAATCGCACAGCTGCCCGGTTGGGTTCTGGCAATCGTCGCCGCCGGTGGTCTTGCCGCCGCGCTGTCGACCGCTGCCGGCCTGCTGCTCGCGATCTCGTCCTCGGTGTCGCACGACCTGATCAAGGGTCAGCTGAACCCCGGCATCTCGGAAAAAGGCGAACTGCTCTGGGCGCGTATCTCGATGGCGGTTGCCATTGGTGTCGCAACCTACCTCGGCCTCAACCCTCCGGGCTTCGCTGCTCAAACCGTGGCGCTTGCCTTCGGTCTGGCTGCCGCGTCGATCTTCCCGGCGCTGATGATGGGCATCTTCGTGAAGCGCATCAACAACAAGGGTGCTGTTGCCGGCATGGTGTCGGGTCTGCTGTTCACGCTGGTCTACATCTTCATGCACAAGGGCTGGTTCTTCATCGCAGGGACCAACCAGTTCCCTGACACCATCCAGGGGTCGCTGCTGGGCATCCAGTCCACCGCGATCGGTTCGATCGGTGCCCTGGTGAACTTCGTGGTCGCCTACTTCGTGTCGAACGCCACGGAAGAGCCGCCGCAGGAGATCCAGGATCTGGTGGAAAGCATCCGCGTCCCGAAAGGTGCCGGCGCTGCTGCCATCGACCACTGATCTGGTCCTGAAAAGATCCGCCGGGGCGCCCTTCGCGCCCCGGCCGCAGCCATCGCTGGGCGCGGCACAGGCTGCGCCCGGCTTCTTCCCCAAAGGAGCTTTCGATGGAAGTCACCACCGAAGCAGTGCGCACGTTTCTTTCCGCCCTGCACCCCTATGACGCCCTCCCCCCCGAAGACCTGAACCGGGTTGCCGACGCCTTCACCGTCGACGCGCGCGCCAAGGGCGATACGATCTATTCCATCGGCGACAAGCTCCCGGGCCTCTATGTCATCCTAGACGGCTCGGTCGAGATCCACGATGCCCAGGGCGGCCAGCTTTCGCTGCTGGGTCCGCGCAACAGTTTCGGCGAACGCGGCCTGTTCCGGGACGGCACCGCCGTCACCAACGCCCTCGCCGCCACCGATGTTTCCCTGCTGATCCTGCCGGTGACCGAGGTCACCCGCCTGCTGGACACGCAGCCCGCCTTTGCAAGATTCTTCGATCGCGGCACTTCGGGCGACAAGCCCAACACCCTGTCGTTGGCCACCACGCAGGTGTCGAACCTGCTGACCGGTCCGCCCGTGTCGTGCCCGCCTACGACCTCGATCCGCGAGGCCGCGCGGCAGATGCGTGAAAAGAACATCTCAAGCCTGGCCGTGGTCGAGGATGGCGTCCTGAAGGGCATCGTCACCACCACCGACCTGTCGCATCGGGTCGTGGCCGAAGGCATCGATTCCGCGCTGGATGTGTCGCGGATCATGACACCGCAGCCGATCACCCTGCCCCCAGACGCGCTGGCCTCGGACGTGCTGCACGTGATGCACGAACGCCATATCGGTCATCTGCCCATTGCCGAGGGCGACAAGATCCTCGGCATGGTCACCCAGACCGACCTGACCCGCCTGCAGGCGGTCACCTCGGCGCAATTCGTTTCGGACATCGCCTATGGGCGCACCCCGGCCGCGCTGGCCAAGGTCACCAAGCAGATCCCGCAGTTGCTGGTGCAACTGGTGGGGTCCGGCAACCCGCACGAGGTCGTCACCCGGCTTATCACCGACATCGCCGATGCCGTCACCCGCCGCCTGCTGACGCTGGCCGAAGCCAAGTTCGGCCCGCCCCCGGTGCCCTATTGCTGGCTTGCCTGTGGCAGCCAGGGCCGCCGCGAACAGACCGGCGTGTCGGATCAGGACAACTGCCTGTTTCTCGACGATCGGGTCACCGCCGAGGACATGCCCTATTTCGAGAAGCTGGCGAAATTCGTCTGTGACGGGCTGAACACCTGCGGCTATGTCTATTGCCCCGGCGACATGATGGCGACGGCGACCCGCTGGCGTCAGCCGGTGCGGGTCTGGCGCAGCTATTTCGAAGGCTGGATCGTCAAGCCCAGCCCCGAGGCGCAGATGCTGGCCTCGGTGATGTTCGACCTGCGGGTGATCGGCGGCGACGCCAGCCTGTTCGACGGGCTTCAGCGCGAGGTTCTGGCCAAGGCCTCGGCCAATTCGATCTTCGTGTCGCACATGATCGCGAACTCGCTCAAGCACACGCCGCCGCTGGGACTGCTGCGCGGCTTTGCCACCATCCGCTCGGGCGAGCACAAGAACCGCATCGACCTCAAGCACAACGGCGTTGTGCCGATCGTCGACCTTGCCCGGATCTATGCGATCCAGGGCGAATTGACCGCCGCCAACACCCGCGCCCGCCTGGTCGAGGCCGAGGCCAAGGGCGTGCTGTCGAAGTCCGGCGGCAGCGACCTGATGGATGCCTATGACCTGATCGCCCAGACCCGTCTGGACCATCAGGCCAAGCTGGTGCGCCACGGCGCGGCCCCTGACAACTTTCTTTCACCGACAGAATTGTCCGACTTTGAGCGAAGTCATCTTCGCGACGCTTTCGTCGTGGTAAAGACGCTGCAATCGGCTCTTGGACATGGACGCGGCATGATCGGTTAACACTTCGGTCCGCCGCTGCGGACCACCCTGGGAGGATACATGTTTCTAGAACTCTTCGCGACGTTCGCGATCGGCCTTGGCGCGGCAGGGGTGATCCTGCTGGTGAATCTGCTCGTCGGCAAACGGCTGCCGCGCTGGTTTCTGCCGGCCGGGGCGGGTCTGGCCATGATCGGGTTTTCGGTCTGGTCGGAATACACCTGGTACGACCGCACCACGACCACCCTGCCCGAAGAGATCGTCGTCGCCTGGGCGCATGAAACCTCTGCGTTCTACAAGCCCTGGACCTATGTCTCGCCGCAGGTGGATCGCTTCGTTGCCGTGGATCTGGAAACCATCCGCACCAACGACGACCTGCCCGGCCAACGCATGGTTGACCTGTTTTTCTTCGGACGCTGGGCGCCGGTCCGGCAGATCCGGGTTGTCATCGACTGCGCCAACAACCGCCGTGCCGACCTCATGGAGGGGGTCGCCATGGATGCCAACGGCAATGTGGAGGAAAGCGCGTGGATTCCGCTGGAACCGGAAGATCCGGTTCTGCTCAAGACCTGTGAGGAGGAGGTATTGGGATGACAAGGACATTGACATGCAATGGACACGAGGCCCGCGTGGCCCTGCTGGGGCTGGATGACACGCTGGGCGATGCCATCGCGCAAAGCCTCAGCCGCGACGGCTGCGCCATGACCCGCGCCCCCTGCGCCACCAGCGCTGTGCCAAGGCTGTGCGAATGCTGCCCCGATGTGATCGTGCTGGAAACACGGACCAGCGACATGTCGGCCTTCGGCGTCGCACAGGCGATCCGGCAAAACCGCGATCTGGATCATGCCCGCCTGCTGGTGCTGCAGAATTCGGGCCGCGCCATCGACAAGCGCCGGGCCCGTGCCATGGGTGCCGACGGCTTCCTGTCCATGCCCTTCCCCATGTCGTCGCTGCGCATCGAGGTCGGACGGCTGCTGGGGGCCTGACCGATGTTCAACTCCCTGTCGTTGCGGCTGAGAATATTCCTGTTCTTCGCCTTCCTGGGCTGCGGATCACTGGCCATTCTGGCCGGCAGCCTCGCCTTCGCCGCCTCCCGCATGGATCCGGCGCACCCCATGGCCGCCCTGACCACCGGCGGCATCATGGCCGGGTTCCTGACCGCCGCCCTTGTCGCCGGAATCTGGTACCTGTTTGACGAAAACGTCGCCCGCGCCATCGAACGTCTGTCGGCCGAACTGCGCGCCCGCGCCCATGCGGATATCTCCCGCGATCTGGACGCCGCACCGGCCAAATACCTGGGCGATCTGGCCCCCGCCGCCGGCGAATTGACCAGGACCCTGTCCTCGGCCCGCACCGAGCTTGAGGAAACCGTGGCCGAGCAGACCGGCCGGCTGAAGGAACAGACCGCGCAGCTGACCGCGCTGCTGTCGGATGTGGACATGGGGCTGATCCTGTGTTCCCCCAGCCACCAGATCGTGTTCTACAACCCGACTTCGGTGGATCTTCTGCAAGACACCGGGCGGCCCCGGCTGGACCGGATGATCTTCGACCTGCTGCACGAACGTCCGATCCGGCGCACCTATGAAACACTGCTGAAGGCCGAACGCGGCGAACGGCACCGGGATGTGCTGGTCTCGACCGTTGGCTGTGGCCGCACCATCGCGGCGCATATGCGGCTGGTCAGCGGGGCGCTGGGAATGGGGGAAAAGCCCGGCTACGTGCTGACCCTGCGCGACGTGTCCAAGGACATGAAGCTGCACAGCGAACGTGAACGTCTGCTGACCGAAACCATCGACTCGGTGCGCCTGCCCGCCGCGCGCCTGCAGGCGGTGCTGGACCTGATCAACGATCCGGTCGGCGGTTTTGCCGATCACGGCGAGGCGCTGAAAGCCGAAGCCGCAGGCCTGGTCGAGGTCGTCAACACGCTGGCCGAACGCCACGATGCCAATCAGGACACCTGGTGGCCGATGCAGGACGTGCGCGCCTCGCAGATGATCGACGCGATCCGCGGCCATCTTGGCCCCGACGCGCTGCCGCTGGACGCGCCCAGCCCGCACATCAGCCTGCGTTGCGACGGCCTGGCCCTGTCCGGCCTTCTGGCCTCGCTGATCGAAAAGATCACCGAACTGCATCTGGCAAAGGCGCTGTCGCTGACCGTCGAGATGGAGGGCCCCGGCGCCTTGATCTCGCTGCATTGGGATGGCGACGCGCTGCCGATCCCGGCGCTGCGCGAGGTTCTGGATGCGCCGCTGGAAGACGGTCCCTTCGAGATCACCGGGCAGGAGATCCTGGACCACCACAACGCCGACATCTGGCCCGAAACCACGGACACGGGACAAGCCGCTTTGGTGCTGCCCATCGCCGAGGCGCGCGCGGTCGAGGCGCTGGGATCGCTGAAACCCGGCTACGGGCGGCCCACGGTCTTTGACTTCGATCTGCTGACCCAGGTCCGCGACGGCGCGGTGACCGGCAAGAAGCTGTCGGAACTGACCTATGTGGTCTTTGACACCGAAACCACCGGGCTCGATCCCAAGGGCGGCGACGAGATCGTGCAGATCGCCGCCGTGCGGCTGCTGAACGGCAAGCGCGTGGATGGCGAGGTGCTGGATCAGCTGGTCGATCCCAAACGTTCGATCCCGCCCAAATCCACCGAGATCCACGGCATTACCGAGGACATGGTGCAAGGCATGCCGACCATCAAGGAGGCCGGGGCGCAGTTTCACCGCTTCTGCGAGAACGCCGTGCTGGTCGCCCACAACGCGCCCTTCGACATGGCCTTCTTCCATCGCCATGCCGACATCATCGGTGCGCCGTTCGATCACCCGGTGCTCGACACGGTGCTGCTGTCGGCGATCCTGTTCGGCCAGAACGAAGAGCACACGCTGGATGCGCTGGCCGACCGCTTCGGCGTGGTGATCCCGGCCGAGGTCCGCCACACCGCCTATGGCGACACCGTGGCCACCGCCGAGGTGTTCCAGCGGATGCTGGCGATGCTGGAAGCGCAAGGCATGACCACCTATGACGACGTGGTCGCCGCGATGACCAAGAACGCCCGCCTGATGCGCGAGATGAAGGCCCGCGTCGGCTGAGCGGACATCAGTGGTACGGACACAAACGGGGCGGCCTCAGGGCCGCCCTTTTTCGTGCCGATCCCGGTCGGCGGCGGTGGGCTGCGGGCCAGCCCCGCAGCCATACACCAGCCATACCTTTTCCAGACGCTTTCCAGCCCCGGTTTTCGGCCCTCAGCCGCGCTTGCCGCGCAGCCGCCCGACCACCCCTGTGGGGAAGAAATAGACGCTGAGCACGAACAGCACCCCCAGCCACAACAGCCAGCGATCCGGGTTCAGCAGGTCCGCCGCATAGGGCACATCCGCCAGCCCGCTGGCCGCGCCCGACATCAGGTCTTTCAGGTAATTCTGTGCCAGCATCAGCACCACCGCGCCGATCACCGCGCCATAGATCGTGCCCATGCCGCCGATCACCACCATCAGCAGGATGTCGATCATGATCTCGAAGCTCAACACCGTGTCCGGCCCCACATAGCGCAGCCAGATCGCGAACAGCGACCCTGCCAGCGCCGCCATCACCGCCGACAGAACCGTCACCCCGATGCGGTAGCTGACCACCCGATAGCCGATGGCCTCGGCCCGGAAATCATTCTCGCGGATCGCCTGCAACACCCGTCCGAAAGGCGAGTTCACGATCCGCAGCATCAGCAGCACAAGACTCAGGGAGCCTGCAAAAACAAGGTAGTAGTTGGCGATCTTGCCGCTGATCCGGTCACCGCCCAGGGTCAGCATCGCCGGTCCCTCCTCGGTGCCGGGCGCCACCGCCTCGGGCAGCGCAAAGCGCCATTCGGGCGCCTGCCCATAGGTCACCGCCGCCGTCAACTCGCGCGGGATGCGATAGGTCAGCCCGTCCTCGCCGCCGGTCAGACCCGACAGCTGCGAGACCAGCACCGCCACCGCTGAGGCCACTGCCAGCGTGATCATGGCAAAGAAGATCGCCCGCACCCGCAGCGAGAACAGCCCGATCACCGCCGCCAGAAGCGCCGCCCCAAGCGCGCCGGCCCCCGCGCCCATCGCCAGCGCCTCGAAACTGCGGCCCATGTGGATCGAGGCCAGCGCGACGCCATAGGCCCCGAAGCCGAAAAAGATCGTATGGGCAAAGCTGACAACGCCGGTATAGCCCAGCAACAGGTCATAGCTGGCCACCAGGACGATGAAGACACAGATCCGCGCCGCCGTATCCAGCGCGCGGGTGCCTTCGAACAGGAAGGGCGCAAAGGCCAGGGACAGGAATATCCCCAGCAATATCAGCGACAAGAGGACAGAACCGGGTTTGTCACCGGACAGCAACTTGACCATCATTTCGCCCTCACCACCGGCAACATGCCCTGCGGCCGCCACATCAGGATCAGCACCATCAGGCCGATGTTGGACACCAGCGCCATCTTCGGTTCCAGAAAGGCGGTGTAGTTCTGGGTCAGCCCCACCAGCAGCGCGCCGATGAAACAGCCCTCGACCGATCCCAGCCCGCCGATGATCACCACGATGAACACCAGAACCATCAGTTCGGCGCCCATCTGGGCGGTGACGACCTCCTGGTACATGGTCCACATGACGCCGCCCAACCCGGCCAGTGCCGAACCCGCGACGAAGACCAGCACGAAGATGCGGCTCAGGCGATAGCCCATCGCTTCGACCATTTCACCGTTCTGCACCCCGGCGCGTACGATCAGCCCGATGCGGCTGAAGCGCAGCACCAGCCCCATCAGCGCAAAGACCACCAGCCCCACGGCCACCGCCAGCAGGCGGTATTTCTCCAGCGCCGCGCCCTGCCACGTCAGCGCGCCCTTCAGGGTCTCGGGGCGGCTGAGGAATATCTCGTCCGGGCCCCAGATCACGTGGATCAACTGCTCGGCGATGATCAGCCCGCCCATGGTCACAAGGATCTGTTTCAGATGCGCGCCATAGACCGGGCGCACGATCACCCGTTCGAACACCAGCCCCATGGCCCCGGTGGCGGCCATCGCCGCCAGCACCGCCAGCGCCACGGCGGCCAGGTTCAGCCCGAGATCCGGCGCGCCGACCCAACTGGCATAGGCGAACAGCACGCTGGCCCCGACGAAGGCGCCGACCGAGATGAAGGCCCCATGGCCGAAGTTGATCACATCCATCAGCCCGAAGACCAGCGTCAGCCCCGAGGCCATCAGGAAGATCATCATCCCCATCGCCAGTCCCGACACCGTCAGGGTCAGCCAACTGGGCTGGATCGCGATGGCGGCCATGGGCAGGCCCGACCATGTGGCCGGGTCCAGCAGCGCTGCCCACCCGGCGCCCTCGGGCAGGCTGGCCTGCAGCGCCATGGCCACAAGGCCAAGGATCACCAGCCCCGGCACCAGCAGAAGCGGCACCAGCGCCGGAAAGCGGCGTCCGCCGATCCGGCGGGGCGTGGTGGCGTGGATCGCGCCCACGTCGGGGGTGCTGCTGCTCATAGGGCCTCCACGTTCAGTCCAAGGTAGCGCGCCTGCAGGTCGGGCGATCCGGCAAGTTCCGCCATCTCCCCCGCCCAGACGATGCGGCCGTCTTCCATCACCGCCGCGGTGTCGCCCAGTTCAGCGGCCACGGCGAAATTCTGTTCCACCATCAGGATCGAGGCGCCCTGCGATTTCAGATCCTTCAGCGCGCCCGCCAGCGAAGTGACGATGGCCGGGGCAAGACCCTTGGTGGGTTCGTCGATCAGGTACAGGCGGCGTTTCTCGATCACCGCGCGGGCCACCGACAGCATCTGTTTCTGGCCGCCCGACAGGGTGCCGGCCCGCGCCCGCCAGAATTGATCCAGCGCCGGGAATACACGGAAGATCCAGTCCAGCCGGTCGCGGCTGATCCGGCCGCTGCGGGCGGCCAGCGCCATGTTCTCCGCCACTGTCAGATCCGCGAAGATGCCCATGTCCTCGGGCACGAAACCGATGCCCGCCCGCGCAATCCGGTGCGGCCGCTGGCCCTGAATTTCCTGCCCGCCAAGGGAGATCGTGCCGGCGCGGGCGCGCCACAGCCCCATGATGGTGCGCAGCGTCGTGGTCTTTCCGGCGCCGTTGCGGCCCAGCAGCATGGTGACGCCGCCGGTGGGCACCTCAAGATCGACCCCGTGCAGGATGTGATAGCGGCCGATATCCGTGTGCACCCCGGACAGGCGCAGCAGGGCCGGGCCGCGCGGGGCCAGAATGGACGGGGTCACGGGCAGCGGCGTCTCGGGCAGCGGGGGGACCAGCGTCACGCCCGGATCCTCCGGGTCCTCCCAATAGGTGACCGGCGGTTCCACCCGGATGTGGATCGGCTGATCGTCGACGGCGGCGGAACCAGGGTCCACGCCGTCGTCCTGGTCCTCGACCTGGTGATATTCGCTCAGGACAAGGGGGCCGGTTTCCGCGGGGATGGCGTCATCGTCAATGGCAGGCGCGTCGATGGCGTGGGGCGCATCCTCGCTCCAGTCTTCCTCCGCGTCCTGATGTTCAAGGAAGTCCGGTTCGGCGGGAACCTCGTCCTCAGCCGGGGCATCTGCGACGTCGCCGTCCTGCACTTCGGGCGCGAAACCGTCCCGTGCCTGGAACGGGTCGGGATCGGGTTCCGGATCTGCCTCCGGGCCCGGTTCGGGATCCGGTTCAAACGCGGGGTCTGACCAAGATGCGGGCTCTGGCTCCGGCGCAACCTCGGCAACCGGGTCCATGTCGGGCCATGCCTCTTCCCGCACATCCTCGGGCGCAGGCTCGGGAGCGGGCGCAACCGGGGCGGGCTCTTCCCCAGCAGCGCCAAAGGGCCGGGCGGCCAGTCGGCCGGCCTCTTGCAGCGAGGCACCGGGTTCGGGCGGTGCGAATTCCTCGCTCACCGGAGGCGGCGCTTCGGCCCTGGGCTTGGGCGCTTCGGCGGGCTGTTCGCCACGGGCGCGGGCGCGAGCAGCGTCCATGGCGGCGGCCAGGCGGTCGACCCGCAGGTTGATCTTGTCTTCGTCGTCAGACATTGGCCTGTGCCCGTCCCATATAGGCTTCCTGCACGATGGCCGAGGCCATCACGTCCCGCGGGGCGCCATCGGCCACAAGCGCGCCGTTGTGCAGCACGATGATCCGATCCGCCAGCGCACTGATGACATCCATCTTGTGTTCCACCAGCAGGATGCACTTGCTGCGGTCCTGCGACAGCCGCCCGATCAGGTCCAGCACCACCGGCGCATCATCGGGCGACATGCCCGCGGTGGGTTCGTCGAACATGTAGACCTTGGGATCCATGGCGATCAGCATCGCCACCTCAAGCTTGCGCTGGTCGCCGTGCGGCAGTTCGCTGACCGGCTTGTCGGCCTGCACGCGCATCTGTACCTGGTCCAGCGCCTGATGCGTCATGTCGCGCATGTGATCGTCACTGTCGGCCAGCCGCAGCAAGCGTCCGCCTTTGCGCTGATGCGCCTGCACCACCAGACGGACGTTTTCATAGACCGTCAGGTCGGGAAACAGGTTGGTCAGTTGAAAGCCGCGCCCCAGTCCCATGCGCGTGCGCGTCGAGGCGGGCTTGCGGCTGATGTTGCGCCCCTCCAGCAGAACGCGCCCGCGCGTGGCCGCGATCTGTCCCGAGATCAGGTTGAAATAGGTGGTCTTTCCGGCCCCGTTGGGTCCGACGATCGCGGTCAGCTCGCCTGCCCGAAAGCCTGTGCTGATCCCGTCTACCGCCACGTGACCGCCAAACTGGACGGTCAGGTCACGGGTCTCCAATACCATATCGGCCATTGCCGTCACTCACCCGTCCGCAGCGCCCCGCCGTTGCACAAGGCAGGGCGCGCTACCTGTCAATTGCGAACCGGGATCGGCATGTCGTCGATCGTAAGCTCACGTACCAGTTCAGGAATACCCCATTCCACGTTCTCGTCCACCTTGATCTTGAAATGATACATGGACTGCAGCGCCTGATGATCCTCGGCGCGGAAGGTCATCGTGCCCTTGGGGGTTTCCCACGACATGCCTTCCATGGCGGCGATCAGTTCCTCGGTGTCGGTAGAGCCTGCGGCCTTGATCGCCTCGACCACGGCGATGCCGGCGCTCATGCCGCCCGCGGTGAAGAAATCCGGCGGGCTGTCGTAGCGGCTGATATGTTCGGTCACCAGCCAGTCGTTCACCGGGTTCTGCGGGATTTCATAGTAGTAATAGGTCGCGCCTTCCATGCCCGGCAGTTCCTTATAGGCCTTCAGCGCCGCCAGGATGTTGCCGCCCGTGGCGATGTCGATGCCGAAGCGCGACGGCTCCATCGCGTTGATCTTGCTCATCGGGTTGCCGCCTCCGGCCCAGATGATGAACAGCTTTTTCTCGCCGTCCACGTCCTTCATGGCGTTGAAGATCCGCTCGGCGGCGGCGGTGAAATCGGTGGTGTCCGTCGGCACGAATTCCTTGTGGACCAGCGCCGCGCCGGTGCCGGTCAGTGCCTCCTCGAAGGCGGCCACGCCGTCGCGGCCAAAGGCATAGTCCTGCGCCAGCGTCGCCACGCTCACCCTCTCGCCCCCCAGCGCCACGGCATTGGCGATGGCATCCTGGCTGGAGTTGCGCGAGGTGCGGAAGATGTAGCGATTCCAGTTGGCCCCGGTGATGCTGTCGGCCACCGCTGGCTCGACGATCAGGATCTTCTCGTATTCCTCGGCCACCGGCAGCATCGCCAGCGCCACGCCGGAACTGACCGGGCCGACCGCCAGATCGACCTCGTCATCGCCATAGGCTTCTTCCAGCAGCGCCCGACCGATGTCGGGCTTCAACTGGGTGTCCTTCTCGATCACCACGATCTTCTCGCCGTCGATTTCCATGGTGCCGCCGGTGGCGTATTCCAGACCCATCATCAGGCCCGCATGGGACTGCTTGGCATAGGCCTCGAACGGGCCGGTCTTGCCGTAGACATGGGCGATGGTGATGTCGGCGGCGGCAGGCACGGCCAGCAGCGCCGACAGGGCAACCGCGCCAAAGCGGGTGAATTTCATGGTCCAACTCCCTGAATACCGGCCCAAATGCCGGTGCATTTCCGGGAAGCCTAGGCAAGCGCAACGCCCCGATCAACCCGTTTGACGGGACGGGGCTTAACGGGACGGCGCGCGAATGCGGTCAGCTGGCGAAAATCCCGTCGGTGTCGGCAAAACCCTTCACCTCGATGGGATTGCCGCAGGGGTCGCGGAAGAACATGGTGCTTTGCGCGCCGGGCTGGCCTTCGAACCGGCGCGACGGCGGCAGCACGAAGTCGATCCCGGCCTCGGTCAGCCGCGCGGCCAGCGCCTCCCAGTCGGCCATCGCCAGAACCACGCCGAAATGCGGCATCGGCACCATGTGGTCGCCCACCTTGCCGGTGTTGCGGGTTTCCAGAATCGGACCAAGATGCAGCGACAACTGATGGCCGAAGAAATTGAAATCCACCCAGGTGTCGGTGCTGCGCCCCTCTTCGGCCCCCAGCAGCCCGCCATAGAAGGCGCGGGCGTCATCCAGATCGGCCACATTGATGGCCAGGTGAAAGGGCATGGGCATTGCGGACTCCTATGGCTGCTTGTCGGCGCGAAAACCTTCACTTACTGCTACTTTGGCGACACCACAGGGAGAGAGCAATGTCCGACACGGCAAAACTAGGTTTCGACACGCTGCAGATCCACGCAGGCGCCAGCCCCGATCCGGCCACCGGCGCCCGGCAGACACCGATCTACCAGACCACGGCCTATGTGTTCCGCGATGCCGATCACGCCGCAGCGTTGTTCAACCTGCAAGAGGTCGGCTACATCTATTCGCGCCTGACCAACCCCACGGTTGCGGTGCTGGCCGAACGCATCGCCACGCTGGAAGGCGGCGCCGGAGCGGTGTGCTGTTCGTCGGGCCATGCGGCGCAGATCATGGCGCTGTTCCCGCTGATGGGACCGGGCAAGAACGTGGTCGCCTCGACCCGTCTGTACGGCGGCACGATCACCCAGTTCAGCCAGACCATCAAGCGTTTCGGCTGGTCGGCCAAATTCGTCGATTTCGACGATGTGGAGGCGGTGAAAGCGGCCATCGACGACGACACCCGCGCGGTGTTCTGCGAATCCATCGCCAATCCGGGCGGCTACGTGACCGACCTGCTGACCATCGCGGGCATCGCCCATGACGGCGGCGTGCCGCTGATCGTCGACAACACCTCGGCCACGCCCTACCTGTGCCGCCCGATCGAACATGGCGCCGACCTGGTGGTACATTCGACCACCAAGTACCTGACCGGCAACGGCACCGTCACCGGCGGCTGCGTCGTGGACAGCGGCAAGTTCGACTGGTCGGCCAGCGACAAGTTCCCCTCGCTCAGCGCGCCCGAGCCCGCCTACCACGGCTTGAAGTTCCACGAAGCCCTTGGCCCGATGGCCTTCACCTTCCACTCCATCGCCGTGGGTCTGCGCGATCTGGGCATGACAATGAACCCGCAGGCGGCGCATTACACGCTGATGGGGATCGAGACCCTGTCGTTGCGTATGCAGCGCCACGTGGAAAACGCGCAGGTCATCGCCAACTGGCTGGAAGATGACGACTGCGTCGATTTCGTCACCTACGCCGGGTTGCCCTCGTCGCCCTATTACGACCGGGTTCAGGCGCTGTATCCCAAGGGCGCGGGGGCGCTGTTCACCTTCGCCATCAAGGGTGGCTACGAGTCCTGCGTGAAATTCGTCGACAGTGTCGAGATCTTCAGCCATGTGGCCAACCTTGGCGACACCCGGTC
The DNA here is from genome assembly GCF_049800695.1 of Fluviibacterium sp. S390. NCBI lineage: Bacteria > Pseudomonadati > Pseudomonadota > Alphaproteobacteria > Rhodobacterales > Paracoccaceae > Meridianimarinicoccus > Fluviibacterium sp. S390. Next base: position 144,819 of record NZ_JBNAFN010000006.1, read on the forward strand.
GCTGGTGATCCATTCGGCCTCGACCACGCACCGGCAGTTGACGCCCGAGCAGCAGGAGGCCGCCGGCGCGGCCCCCAATGTGGTGCGTCTGTCCATCGGCATCGAAGACGCCGAGGACCTGATCCACGACCTTGACCAGGCCCTGGCCAAGGCCACCAGCTGATCGGTCTCAGTCGAGGGCGATGACCAGCGTCACCCGCGCGGTGACCTGCAGTTCGCCCTCGGCCACCGGCACCGCCGCATCGGCCATCAGCGCCCGGCCCGCCATTTCGGGCCGGGGCATCCCGCCGCCCTGTTCGCTCAGGCTCAGCACTTTGCCCAGTTCGACCCCGGCCGCGTCCGCGTAAAGCTTGGCCGAGGCCAGCGCATCGGCCACCGCCGCCTTGCGCGCCGCATCGCGCAACCCGGCGGGATCGGCGATGTCGAAGGTCAACCGCGAGATGTCATTGGCCCCGGCCTTGACCAGCGTGTCGATGACCGGGCCCACCCGCGCCAGATCGACCAGTTCGACCGCCACCTCGCTGCGTGCCTCGAATCCGATCACCGCCAGCGGATCGACTCCGGGGTCATTGCGGTTGGGCCGCAGCGGCATCAAGCCCAGCGACTGGGTCTGGATTTTCTCGGGCGCGATGCCTTCGGCCTTCAGCGCCGCCAGCACCGCCGCCATCATGTCCGACATGGCCGCCAGCGCGCCCTCGGCGGTGTCGGCGCGCGCCACCGCGCCGGCCTGCAAGCGCGCCATGTCGGGGGCCGCGGCCACGCGGCCTTCCCCGGTCACGGTGATGCTGCGCTGCGGCGTGTCGGCACCGGCGGCCCCGGCCATCAGCATCGCGCTCAGAAGAAGTGGGATCAGCGGTCTGGTCATGCGGTTTTCCTTTGGTTGAGGGTGTTTTCAGGTCCGGTAGGGCCTGTCCTGCCTTTCCAGATATGGTAGCATTCTGGAAAACAAACCGCGCTATGCAGCGGCAAGGCAGTCCGGACAGGCAAATGACGCAACGATGTGCTCTCGACCTCTCGGAAGAGTGGGCAACGCTCCTGGTTCCCCAGGGCCGGGGCTGGGCACGGCTGGGCCGTACGCCGCTGGCCGGCGACGGGCTGCAAAACCGGCTGTCGGCACTGTTGCGTCTGGGCGCGGGGCATCTGGACACGCCCCTGGACGCCCTGGATCTGCTGGTGGCGCTGCCCCCCGACCAGATGACCTATGCCGCGCTGTCGATGCAGGAGATCGGCGAGACTGCCGAAGATCCCACGGCCCGGCTGATCGCGGTTCTGTGTGCAAAGCATCCGCATCTGACCGACGCCATGGCGCTGGACTGGGACTTGCAGGGCGGCTGGTTCCTGATCGCCGCCGCACCGCGCGTGGTGGTCGAGGAAGCCACGACCTTCCTGCAGGCTTGCGGTGCCGCGCCGTCGGCCTTCACCGCGCGCCCCGAACCCGGCCAGTTCCCCGATCAGCCCGACCTTGGCGGATTGCGTCCCCCGGACGGCGCCCAACCCTGGCCGCCCCTGCCCGATCCCGAGACCGCGCCCGGCGTGACCGAGCAGCCTGTCGAGCCGCCAGTTGCGTCCGTCCCGTCACCGCCGCCTGTGGCCGCGCTCACCCCGGCCCGCATCCGCGCCGATGAGGTCGCCCGCCGCGATCCCGAAAATCTGCGCACCCTTGACGAGATCGAGGCCGAGGATCCGCCACCCCGCATCAAGCGCGCCGTGGCCGCCCGCAGCCTGCGCCACCGGCTGACCCCTGGTCCACGCCTGCGCATTGCTGCCGCGCTGACCCTGGTGCTGGTTGCCGGTCTGTCTGTGGCCGCGCTGTGGCCCGTCGACGATATGGCCAAGGGGCCCGCACCCGAATCCCCGGCCCAGATCATCGCCGCAGAGCCGGATGAGCCCATCGTGGCCGAAATCACTGCGGATGAAGACGAAAGCGGCGAGAGCATCACCGCCGCCGCCGATCCGGTCGAGGCGACACGCACCGCCGATCAGCCGCCGCCGTTGCCCGAGGATCTGACGGTCTTCTACAGCCCGGCGCCGATCCTGACCCAGCCGCTGGACGAACAGGATCTACTGGACCTTGCAATGCCGGGGCTGGATCCCAGTTTTCGCACCGATGCGCTGGCACTGGCCGATCTGACCACCTGGCGCGCCGACAGCCTGCCCGCTTCGCCCCAGCCGCCGGGGGCCGCCGCTCAGATCTTCGTGGTGGACGACCGCGGGCTGGTCCGCCCCAGCGCCGATGGCACCCCGACCCCCGACGGCGTGCTGGTGTTCGAAGGCCAGCCGCCCGGCGAGGCCCGCCCGCGCCCGGAACGTGAAGAGCCCGTCGCGGTCACCATCGTGCTGACCCGCGCCGGTCTGGCCGAGGATCATCCGCTCAGGAACGTCGCGCCGCGCGCGCGCCCGCAGGGTCTGGACGAGAAGTTCGAGCGCGCCGCCCTTGGCGGCAAGACCAAGACCGAACTGGCGCTTTACCGCCCGGTACCGCGCCCTGCTTCGGCACAAGACGCAGTGCGCGACGCGCCGGCCACCGCGCAGGCCGTCAGCCAGGCCCCGCGCCCCAAGGCGCGCTCGCCACAAGCCGCGCAACGTTTCGCCGCCGCCAGCGTCGCCAAGCCCGCGCCGCAGGTGATCCGGCAGGATCAGGTCGAGACCGCCACGGCGGCCTCGCCGAAAAAGGTGGCGAAACAGGCCACCCGTGGCAGCGGGATCGACCTGAACGAGATCAATCTGCTGGGCACTTTCGGATCCAGCCGATCGCCGCGCGCCCTGGTGCGCCTGGCGTCGGGACGGGTCGTCAATGTCGAGGTCGGCGATCGCATCGACGGCGGCAAGGTGTCGGCCATCAAGGAGGGCCGGCTGAGCTATGTGAAGGGCGGGCGCAACGTGACCCTGACCATGCCGCGCGGCTAGGATTGCGCCCGGCGCGGTCACAAGCGCGTGGGATGGCCGCATCTGCGCAATGACCAGTGGCGGCCCCGCAGCCAGCACGGCACAGTGGGATAAACCCGCATCGCATTCCACCACACCGAGGGACCATGGAAAGTTTCCTGTTTCAGGCCGTGATCTATCTTCTGGCCGCCGTCCTGGCGGTGCCCATTGCGTCGCGCCTGGGATTGGGGTCGGTGCTGGGCTACCTGCTGGCCGGTATCCTGATCGGACCGGTACTGGGGGTGGTCGGCAGCGAGACCGAGAGCCTGCAGCATTTTGCCGAGTTCGGCGTGGTGATGATGCTGTTCCTGATCGGGCTGGAGCTTGATCCCCGCGCCCTTTGGGCGATGCGACACCGGCTGATCGGCATGGGCGGGTTGCAGGTGGTGCTGTCCACCGGCGCAATCATGGCCGCCGCCATGGCGCTGGGGCTGACATGGTCGGCGGCGCTGGCGGTGGGTCTGGCGCTGTCGCTGTCCTCGACCGCGATCGTGTTGCAGACCTTGTCGGAAAAGCGGCTGATGCAGACCAATGGCGGGCGTGCCACCTTCGCGGTGCTGCTGACGCAGGATGTGGCCGTGATCCCGATGCTGGCACTGCTGCCGCTGCTGGCACTTGGCGGTGTCGACCCGCATCCGGTCGCAGCCCATGACGTTGCCGGACATGGTGCCGCCACCACGAGCGGAATGATGGAATTTGCCAACTGGGCCCGTGGCCACATCAGCCAGTTGCCCGTCTGGGGCGAGGCGCTGGTGACCATGGCCGCCCTTCTGGGCATCATCCTTGCGGGCATCTTCCTGACCCGGCCGGTGTTCAACGCCATCCACGCCACCCGTCTGCGCGAGATGTTCACGGCGCTGGCCCTGCTGATCGTCATCGCCATCGCCTGCCTGATGCTGATCCTGGGCGTATCGCCCGCGCTTGGCACCTTCCTGGCAGGGGTGGTGCTGGCCAACTCGGAATTCCAGCACGAGATGGAAACCGCGCTGGAGCCCTTCAAGGGCCTGCTTCTGGGGCTGTTCTTCATCACCGTCGGCGCCGGCATGGATGTGACCACCTTCCTGGCGCAGCCTTTTCAGCTTCTGGCGCTGACCCTGGCGCTGATGTTTACCAAGGGCGCGATCCTGCTGTTGCTGGCCCGCATCTTCCAACTCAAGGGGCGCGATCAGCGATTGTTCACCCTCGGGCTGGCACAGGCCGGGGAATTCGGCTTCGTACTGGTCGGGTTCAGCCTGCAACGCGGCGTGATCCCACCGGAATACCAGCAGGTCATCTATCTGGTCATCGCCCTGTCGATGTTGCTGACACCGCTGTTTTTCATCGCCTACGAGATCCTGTCCAAGCGCATCCGTTCGGAAGAACCGCTCGACCAGCCGCCCGACCAGATCCAGCAGGAAGGCCCGATCATCATCGCGGGCGTCGGCCGCTTCGGGCAGGTCGTCAACCGCATGGTGCAGATGAGCGGCTTTCGCACGACGGTTCTGGACAACGACCTGAACACCATCCGCCTGATGCGGCAGTTCGGCTTCAAGGGGTTTCTGGGCGATCCCACTCGCCCCGACCTGCTGCGCTCGGCCGGGTTGATGGAAGCGCAGGTGCTGGTGGTGTCGATGGACGACAAGAACGCCTCGACCCGGATCGTGCGCTATGCGCGCCGGGTGCGGCCCGATCTGCATATCGTCGCCCGCGCCCATGACCGTGTGCATGTGTTCGAACTGTATCGCGCCGGAGCCAATGACATCGTGCGCGAGATGTTCGACAGTTCGCTGCGCGCCGCGCGCTACGTGCTGGAAAACATGGGGCTAAGCGAGTTCGAGGCCAACGAGCTGGAAACCCTGTATTACAAGCTCGACCGGAAGGCCCTGCGCGAACAGGCCGAGGTCTGGAAACCCGGCGTGCCGGTGACCGAGAACGCCGCCTATATGGCACGGGCCAAGCAGTTCAGCCGCGAATTGGAAACCGCGCTGGTCAGCCAGGTGGAGCGCAAGGACGGCTCCTTCGAGGACAAGGAACCGATCCCCGCCCCGAAGAACTGAGGCTCAGCCGTCAGCGACCCCGGCTTCGGCAAAGGTCGCCATGCCGGAATGGCACGCGACAGCCCCTTGCAGAACCCCGATGGCCAGCGCCGCGCCCGAGCCTTCGCCCAGGCGCATCCCGAGGCTGAGAAGCGCGGGCTTGTGCAGCGCGTCCAGCAGCCGCTGGTGCGCCTGCTCGGCCGAGCGGTGTCCGGCCACGCAGTGATCCAGCGCACCGGTCCGGGCTTTCTCCAGCACCGCCGCCGCCGCGCAGCAGATGAAGCCGTCCAGGATCACCGGAATGCGCAGGCTGCGCGCCCGCAGGATGGCCCCGGCCATTGCGGCGATCTCGCGCCCGCCGAGAGCTTGCAGCACCTGCAACGGGTCGCCCAGCAGATCGGCATTGGCCGTCAGCCCGTCCGCCACCACCTGCGCCTTGGCCTCAAGGGCTGCGCCTTCGACACCGGTGCCGCGCCCGGTCCAGGCGCGTGCAGTGCCCCCGAACAGGGCCAGCGCGATGGCGGCCGCGGACGTGGTATTGCCGATGCCCATTTCGCCGGTGACCAGAAGGTCGGCGTCCGGGTCTACGCCCTGCCAGCCAGCGCTGAAGGCGGCGCAGACCTCGGCTTCGCTCATCGCCGGACCTTGGGTGAAATCCTGCGTCGGGTTCTGCAGATCCAGCGGCACCACGATGAAGGTGGCGCCAAAGCACTTGGCCAACTGGTTGACTGCCGCCCCGCCGGCTTGGAAATTGGCCACCATCTGCACCGTGACTTCGGGCGGGAAGGCCGACACGCCACGTGCGGCGACACCGTGATTGCCGGCAAAGACCAGAACCTGCGGCGCGCGAACGACCGGGCGATGATCGCCGCGCCACCCGGCGTACCAGATCGCCAGATCCTCCAGCCGCCCCAGCGCACCGGGAGGTTTGGTCAACTGGCCGTTGCGGTTTTGCGCCCGCACCAAAGCCCCCTCATCGGGGTTCGGAAGCTGACGCAGGATCTTGTGGATCTGCGAAAGCGACTGAAAGGGTTCCTGGGACATGCGCGGCCTCGTTGCTTTTGTTCCGGCGGGACGTTAACGGCGAACAACACAGAGGAAAACCGCCAAGTGACCGCACCCCGACCTGCCCTTCTGGACCCCGCCGATCCGGCCCTGGCCCTGGGTCTTCTGACCCGCCTTCCGGTGCCCGTGGCGATGGATACCGCGCAACGACGCGGGGCGCGTGCCGCCTGGGCCTATCCGCTGGCGGGGCTGGTGGTGGGGGGGGTGGCGGCGTTGCTGATGCAGGCCGCGCTGTGGATGGGTCTGCCGGAAAACCTGTCGGCGGGACTGGCGCTGGGGCTGATGGTGGTGCTGACCGGAGCGATGCACGAGGACGGTCTGGCCGATTGCGCCGATGGCTTCTGGGGCGGCTTTGCCCGCGACCGACGGCTTGAGATCATGCATGACAGCCGCATCGGCACCTACGGCGTGCTGGCACTGGTTTTGGTGGGGCTGTTGCGCTGGCAGGGGCTGGCCGAGTTGGTCCGGCACTGGCCGGTGCTTCTGGCGGTCGGGATGCTGTCGCGCGCTGCGATGGTGGTGGTCTGGGCCGCACTGCCCGCGGCGCGAAACGACGGGCTGGCGCGTTCGCTGGGACAGCCGCGCCCGGCCACGGCGGCCGTGGCTTTGGGTCTTGCCGTCGCCGGAGCCTGGGCCTGTCTGGGCAGCAGCGTGATGGTTGCGGCGTTGGCCACCGCAGCCGCTGCTGTTGGTGTGGCATTGCTGGCCCGCGCCAAGATCGGCGGCCAGACCGGCGATGTGCTGGGCGCCACGCAACAGGTCGCCGAAGTCGCCGCCCTGCTGAGCCTGTCCGTGTTGCTGACATGAGAAAGCCGCCCCCGAAGGCGCGGCTTTGAAAGGCTTGAAAAGCTGGGTGCTCAGGCGGCGCGGCTCAACAGAACCTCGCCCACGGCCTTCTGGGCTTCATCCTCGCCCGAGCCTTTGACGGCGGCCACTTCGCGGGTCAGACGCTCCAGCGCGGCTTCATACAGCTGGCGTTCGGAATAGCTCTGCTCACGCTGATCGTCGGCGCGGTGCAGGTCGCGGACCACCTCGGCAATGGCGATCAGATCGCCCGAGTTGATCTTTTGTTCGTATTCCTGCGCCCGACGCGACCACATGGCTTTCTTGACCTTGGCCTTGCCCCGCAGGATTTCCATCGCGTGGCTGATCACGTCCGGGGTCGACAACGCCCGCAGACCCGCACCGGCCGCCTTTGCCGTCGGCACCCGCAGGGTCATCTTGTCCTTCTCGAACGAGATCACGAAAAGTTCGAGCTTGAGACCCGCAACTTCCTGCTCTTCGATCGAGACAATTTTTCCGACGCCATGGGCCGGGTAGACAACGTAATCATTGGCACGGAAATCCGGCGTATACTCTTGGCTCATCTGGTGGTCTTCCTTGCTCTGGTCCGCGTCAGATCCCGTGCAATGATCGGGTTCCGAGGCGAAAAAAGAAACGTGCTCGCACACCGAGTGCGAGACGTTTCCGGACGGTTATAGTTCGCTGACCAAAATATATAGCACATATACGCAAAAATTCAAAGCCCCGCATGTCGGCACGGGAAATGCCGCTGTGCAGGGCGCAGGTCTGGCGGCGGAAATCAGCCGCCTTCGCCGGGCGCTTCCGAGAAGTATTTGCCCAGTTTGTCCTTTTCGCCGTCGCGCTCTTCGGCTTCGGGCAGCGGTTCCTTCTTGGTGTAGATCACCGGCCAGAGTTCGCTGTACTTGCGGTTGAATTCGACCCATTGCTCCATGTCCGGCTCGGTATCCGGGCGAATCGCGTCTGCCGGGCATTCCGGCTCGCACACGCCGCAGTCGATGCACTCATCGGGATGGATCACGAGCGCGTTCTCACCCTCGTAGAAACAATCCACCGGGCAGACCTCGACGCAGTCGGTATATTTGCAGGCGATACAGTTGTCAGTGACGACATAGGTCATGGGGCGCACTCATCCGTTTGTTTGGCGTTTCCCTACTCCGCCGCGCCCGATCATTCAAGCCGAGCCTGTTTGGCCGCACGTGCGGCACGGCGGTCGCGGCTGTCGGGGCGGCCCTGCACCGGACGCGGGGCACTGTCATCGCGCGGCGCCTGCGGGGTCAGGTCTTCGTAAAGCGCCTGTGCTTCGGGTGCCGGGCCGCGCCGGTCGGCCAGGGCGAGGATCTTGATGATTCGCACCGTTTTCGCCTGCGGAAAGGTCAGCACATCGCCCGCACGAATGGCTTGGGCCGCCTTTCTGGCGTGCTGGCCGTTCACCCGGAGGTGCCCGGCCGCCACCAAGGCGCTGGCCTTGCTGCGGGTCTTGAAGAACCGCGCGTGCCAGAGCCATTTGTCGACGCGCATGGAGGGATGCTCCGACGCGTCGATGCCGGTGTCAGGTCTTGTCACGCAGCCCCATCAGCGCGGCGGCAAAGGGATTGTCCGGATCGATGGGCTTTTCGGCCTTCTTCGGACGCGCTGAATAGGTCTTGGCACCCTGCGGCGGACGTTTGCCCTTGCCCTTGCCGCCCTGGAACTTGCCGGCGGGCTTGTCGCCACGCGGCTTGCCGTCGCCGCGCGGTTTGCCACGGGCGGGTCGATCACCGGGAGCACCTTCGCGACGGCCCTGTTGCGGACGTCCGCCCTGACGGCGGCGCGGTGCCCAGGTGAAGGTGTAGAACACCTCGATCTCGGGCTCGGCCGGCGCGTCGGCGTCACTGGCTTCGGCAGCGGCCTCGATGGCCACCTCCGCCGGTTCCTCGGGAGCGGCTTCGGTTGCCGGTGCCTCGGCCGAAGTGTCCGCGCTGACGGGGGCTTCTTCTGTGGGGGCTTCCGCGGCGGGGGCCTCGGCGGGGATTTCCGCCTCTGCCGCGGTCTCAGCGGCCGCGTCCGTTTCCGGTTGCGCAACCGTTGCGTCGGCCTCGGAGGCTGCTTCTGTATCCGTCTCTGGCGTCTCGGCCCCGGCGCTGGCGTCCGGTTCCGTTGTGGCTTCGGGCGCGGTTTTCGCCTCGACCGGTTGCGGGCGCGCCTTGGGGCGCTCGTCACGTTCCGCCTTGTAGCCCAGCCCCTGCATCAGCCCCGCGAATTGTTCCAGCGTCATGCCGGTGATCGACAGCATGTCGGGCGTGGCTTCGAAGCCACCGCGCGTGTCCTGCGCGCGCAGCAGATCGGCCAGACGTTCCAGCATGTCGATGCGAATCGCCCGCTCTCCGGCGGCGCGATAGCCAGCCATGGTGTGATAGCCCTCGGGGACATCGGTCGCGGTCGGCACGGTCACCAGACCCGGCGGCGGGCTGGAGGGGAATTCATCCAGACCCTGCGCCAGCGACCACAGCACCAGCCGCAGCCGCGTCGGCGCCGGCTTCAGCAGCAGCGGCATGAAGATGGTGAACTGGCCGAAACGGATGCCATGCTTGCGCAGCATGCCGCGCGCTTCCTGGTCCAGCTCCTTGACGTCACCCGCGACCTCGTCGCGCGGCACCACGCCATTGCCTTCGACCATGCGGAAGGCAAAGCCACGGGCCAGCCCGGTCAGGGTCTCGTCCCGTTGCAGGTTCAGCAGCGGTTCGAACAGGGTCGCAACCTTGCGGTCGATGAAATGCTGCAGGCGGCGTTCCACCTTGGCGGCCACATCGGCACCGGCTTCGTCATCGACGAACGCCTTGACCTGCGGCTTCAGCGGCTCGGATCCGGCAACCAGCTTGCCCACCGCGTGTTCGCCCCACATCAGCCCGCCCTGATCGGTATAGTCGATCTCGCTGTCGGGCGCGTTGTAGAACTTGTCGGCACGCAGATGAAAATGCGGGGCCAGTGCCTGAAGGCTGGCCTGCCGCAATGTCTTGGCTTCATCGGGGGAGCCGGATTTGTCCTGGATGAAGCGAAATCCTTCCAGCCGTCCGACGAACTGTTCCTCGACGGTGACTTCGCCCAAATCGTTTACTTCAGCCACAAGGCTCTCCCTCTGCTTCAACCGGCGCAACAACACGGATGTGCGCCGATCAACAAATCTTTGTGTGAGACGCGCATGAAGCGCATCCGACAGGCGGTCTTCTACAGCCCGAGTGACCTCACGCCAATGGGCTTCATCGTCCAACCAGCCTTTCCGCTGAGCCACATATGTCCAAGTGCGGATATATGCCAGTCGTTTCGACAATGTGTCGATATCGCCTTCGGTCCGGTCGATGCGTTTGACCTGCCGCGCCATCCAGTCGTCGGGAATGCGGCGCAATTCGAGCAGGTCGTTGAAAATCGTCTCAAGCAGCGTGGCATGTTCGGCATGGCTGATGCCCCGGAAGTCGGGGATCCGGCACACGTCCCACAGCAGGCGCACCGCCTGCGGGTCGCTCAGCCGGGCCCGGATGGCCCCCACTTCGGCCAGCGTCTTCAGCGCCATCAGGTCGTCGGCTTCGCGCGCGCGGGACAGCCATTCGTCGTCGGTGCGCTCTTCAAGCGAGCCGATCAGCCGGCCCACGGTGCCGAAATCCAGCCGCGCGTTGCGCCATTGCAACTTCTTGACCGGCACGAAGCGGTTGGCGGTGATGGCCTGCGCCAGATCCTCGGGCAGCGGGCGGGCCTCGCCGGTGACGCCGAAAGTGCCGTTCTGGGTGTGGCGCCCGGCGCGACCAGCGATTTGCGCCAACTCGTTGGGTTGCAAGGGGCGCATCCGGCGGCCGTCGAACTTGGACAGCGATGAAAACGCCACGTGCTGGATGTCCAGGTTCAGCCCCATGCCGATGGCATCGGTGGCGACAAGGTGATCGACCTCGCCGCTTTGATACAGTTCCACCTGCGCGTTACGGGTGCGCGGGCTGAGCGCGCCCATCACCACCGCCGCCCCGCCCTTCTGGCGGCGCAGCAGTTCGGCGATGGCATAGACGTTTTCCACCGAGAACCCGACGATGGCCGAGCGTGCAGGCATCCGGCTGATCTTCTTGGCGCCGATATAGGTCAGTTCGGACAGGCGGTCGCGATGGGTGAAGACGACGCCGGGCACCTGTGCGGCGATGGCGCTGCGCATGGTGTCGGCCCCCAGAAACAGGGTTTCCAGCAGGCCACGGGCGCGCAGCAGGCGGTCGGTGAACACATGGCCGCGTTCGGGATCGGCGCACAGCTGGATCTCGTCCACGGCCACGAAATCCGCGCCCATGCCCTCGGGCATCGCTTCGACGGTGCAGACCCAGTATTGCGCCCGCTCCGGCACGATGCGTTCCTCGCCGGTGATCAGCGCCACCACCGAGGGGCCGCGTTTTTCCTTGACCCGGTCGTAAACCTCGCGCGCAAGCAGCCGCAGCGGCAGGCCGATGACCCCGGTGCGATGCATCAGCATCCGTTCAATGGCGTAATGGGTCTTGCCGGTGTTGGTGGGGCCAAGCACCGCTTCGATGCGACTGCTGCCAGACATGAGACCCCTTTCCTTCGCCGCCGGAATGCCCGCCGGGATCCGCGTGTCAGAGGGCGGTTTCGCCCAAGCGGGCTTCAAGCCGCTTCATCGCATCTTTTACGTTCGGGCGGTGGGGATGTATAGCGTTGACCATACGATAGGCATCCAGCGCGCGGGCCTCGTCGCCGATCTGTTCCAGAATCATCCCCAGTCCGCTCAACGCCCCGAAATGGCGCGGGTTCAGGGCCAGGGTCGCCTCGATGTCGCGCAGGGACAGGCCCAGCAGACCGGCCTGGAAATAGGCGGTGGCGCGGGCGTTGTAGCCTTCGGCGAAGTCCGGTGCGTGGTCGATCAGGGCGGACAGATGGTCGATGGCCGCCGGCATGTCCCCGGCCGTCATGGCCTGGCGGCCGCGCTCCAGCAACAGATCGGCGGTGTCGGACCCGGATTTCGACCAGATGCCCCAGATCTCGTTCTCGACCTGCTGCCAGTTGGCCAGTTCGGGATCGGCAAGCCGGTCGAACAGCCTGTCGAGCGGCGCCTCCTCGGCCAGCGCCATGGTGGAAAACCCCACTGCCACAAAAAGTGTCGCTACGGCGTATTTGATCTGGGTCCGAATACTTCGCATATGGCGAGGATAGCGCAAAACATGTTCCCGTCGATAGCCGCGGGAATGCAACAGGAGAGCACAAATGAGCGATGTTATTGCAGGAGCCGTCGAGAAACTGGCCGAAAAGATGCCCAACGGCTTCGACGGGGTGGCCCGTTTCGATATCGAGGGCGAAGGCTCGATCATGGTGGACAGCGACGGCGTGCGCGCTGGTGCGGAAGACGCCGATGTGACGTTGATCGCCGACGAGGACACGTTCCGCGAGATGATGTCGGGCGAACTGGACCCGACCTCGGCCTACATGGGCGGTCGCCTGAAGATCGACGGCGACCTTGGGTTGGCGATGAAACTGGGCTCCTCGCTGTCGTGAGATTTGGCCCGGCCCCGTTCCATACCCCGTCGTCGCAGGCCCCCGAGGGGGCCGAGGCGCATTGGGCCGAGGCTAGCGACGGCGTGCGGCTGCGGGTGGGGCGTCTGGCGACAGGGCCACGGGGCACGGTTCTGATCCTGCCGGGACGGACCGAGTACCTTGAGAAGTACGGGCTTCCCGCCGCCGAGTTTCTGGCACGCGGCTATGGATCGGTGGCCGTCGACTTTCGCGGTCAGGGGCTGGCCGACCGGCCGCTGACCGATCCCGCCATCGGGCATGTCGAGGATTTCGCCGAGTATCAGTGCGATGTGGCGACCCTGCTGGCCTATGCCGCGCATCATGACATGCCGCGCCCCTGGGTGCTGCTGGGTCATTCCATGGGCGGCGCCATTGGCCTGCGCGCCGTTCTGAACGGTCTCGATGTGACCTCGGCGGTGTTCTCTGCGCCGATGTGGGGCATCAACATGTATCCCGGCGTGCGCCCGGCAGCCTGGGGTTTGGGCTGGCTGGCGCACAAGACCCGCCTGAACCGATGGATCACCCCGGGCATGTCGCGTGAAACCTACGTGCGGCTGGCGGATCCGACAGACAACTGGCTGACCACGGATCCCGAGATGATCGCCTATATGCGGCGGCAGCTGGACGCAGTACCGGGGCTGGATCTGGGCGCGCCGTCGGTGCCCTGGCTTTACCGCGCGCTGGTCGAATGCCGTGCGCTGCGCCGAATCCGCGATCCCGGCATCCCGACCCTGACCGTGGTGCCGACACGGGACGAAATCGTTTCGGTGCCCGACATGACCCGTCAGGGCCGCGAGATGACCGGCGGCCAGATCGAGATCATCGAGGGCGGCCGCCACGAGACGATGATGGAAACACCCGCGCGCCGAAAACAGTTCTTCGACCGCGCAGCAGCTTTCTTCGACCAGCATCGCGGCACCTGAGGCGTCCGCGTCCGCGCAGGCCGACGCCGGTCAGGGCCACCAGTCCGCTGATCCCGTACACCAGCGCGCCCGACAGGGGCACCGGGCCCGGCGTGGACGAAACGAACCTGCGCTGCACCTGTATCGCTGCCCCGGACATGGCCTGCGCCCCATAGCGCGGCGCATCGAGGGGTCGAGGGCTGTTGTAGTCATAGCTGGCGATCTCGGCCCCGGTGAGCGGATCAAGGTTGAACAGCCCCGGCAATGTGAAGGACAGCCGCGCCAGCGGCGTTGTCGCCCCCGAAGCAGCGGTAAAGACCTCGACCCCGCCGCGCAGGCCAAAGCCCGCCCCGCTCTGGATCACCAGCGCATCCGTCATCACGCTGTGCGAGATCCGCATTCCTGACATGGACAATCCCGCGATATCAGCGGTTTGCATGGAGACACTGACCCCAGTCACCGCAGGTTGCCGCAGCCCGAAGGCAAAGGCCTGATCGACCGGTGTGCGATAGGTCAGGTGAAATCCCATATCCATGCGCGTGATCGGCGCAGGGCCGCCAACGGTGGCCGTCGGCATCACCCCGGCCCAGAAATTCGACTGGTACGAAAAGTCCTGAAACACCACGTGGATGGCATCCACCCGCGTGGCCGCCCCTGCCGGAGACAGCGCCAGCAGCAACGCCACAATGCCCCCCTGAACGCCAACCCTCAAGCACCGCATGATCCATACTCTCCCTGCCCGGACTGGCAGATCACGCACACAGCACCTGTCGGCCAGAGTTCAAGACTCCGGCCCAGAGGTAGAAACCTTGGGTTGACGAAGGGTTAACCACGACCGGCGCGGGTGCCCTTTCGGTCAGGCCGCTTTCTTCTTCAGCTTGGCGGCCAGGTCGCGCGCAATGGCAAAGGCACCGCGCACCTTGTCGGCATCCTTGGCCCAGTCGCGCCGCACGATGATCTTGTTGTCGCGGATCTTCGCCAGCCCGTTCTGATCCTGCACGAAGGCCACCAGCCCCTCGGGCGAGGCGAACTTGTCGTTGTGAAACTGGATCGTCGCGCCCTTCGGCCCGGCATCCAGCCGCGCAATGCCCGCCTTCTTGCATTCGGCCTTGATGCGCACCACCAGAAGCAGAGTGTTGACCTCTTTCGGCAGCTTGCCGAAACGGTCGATCAGTTCGGCCGCGAAGCCTTCCAGTTCGACCTTGTTCTGCAAACCCGACAGGCGGCGATACAGGCCCAGACGCACGTCCAGATCGGGCACATACTCCTCGGGGATCAGCACCGGCAGACCAAGGTTGATCTGCGGCGACCATTGATCGTCGGTCTCGGCCAGCCCCTCGCCCTCGCCCGAGCGGATCTTGGCCACGGCCTCTTCCAGCATCTGCTGGTACAGCTCATAACCCACCTCGCGCATCTGGCCGGACTGTTCCTCGCCGATCAGGTTGCCTGCCCCGCGAATGTCCAGATCCTGGCTGGCCAGCGTGAACCCCGCCCCCAGGCTGTCGAGCGAGCCCAGCACCCGCAGCCGTTTCTCGGCCTGCGGGGTCAGCTTGCCGCGCGGCTTGGTGGTCAGATAGGCATAGGCTCGGGTCTTGGCCCGCCCAACCCGGCCCCGGATCTGGTAAAGCTGCGCCAGCCCGAACATGTCGGCGCGATGCACGACCATGGTGTTGGCGGTGGGAATATCCAGCCCCGATTCGACAATGGTCGTGGCCAGCAGCACATCGTATTTGCCGTCGTAAAAGGCGTTCATCCGGTCATCCAGTTCGCCTGCGGCCATCTGGCCGTGCGCCACCATGAAGGTCACCTCGGGCACCTGGTCGCGCAGGAACTCCTCCATGTCGGGAATGTCCTTGATGCGCGGCACCACGATGAAGCTCTGCCCACCGCGATAGTGTTCGCGCAGCAGCGCCTCGCGGACGGTGACCGTGTCGAATTCCGACACATAGGTGCGAATCGCCAGACGGTCGACCGGCGGCGTGCCGATGATCGACAGGTCGCGGACGCCCGACAGCGACATCTGCAGGGTGCGCGGGATCGGCGTGGCGGTCAGGGTCAGCACATGCACGTCCGAGCGCAGGTTCTTGAGCCGCTCCTTGTGCTGCACGCCAAAGCGCTGCTCCTCGTCGATGACCACCAGTCCGAGGTTCCGGAACCGGACGGATTTGGCGAGGATCGCATGGGTGCCGACCACGATATCGACGGTGCCGTCGGCCAGACCGGCGCGGGTGGCACTGGCCGCTTTCGTCGAGATGAAACGCGACAGGGCGCGCACCTCGACCGGGAAGCCGCGGAAACGGTCGCGGAAGCTTTTGGCATGTTGGCGCGCCAGCAGGGTGGTCGGCGCGATCACCGCCACCTGCGTGCCCGACAGGGCCGCGACAAAGGCTGCGCGCATGGCCACCTCTGTCTTGCCGAAACCGACATCGCCGCAGATCAGGCGGTCCATCGGACGGCCACGTTCCAGATCCTCCAGCACCGCCTCGATGGCGGTCAGCTGATCGTCGGTCTCCTGATAGGGGAAGCGCGCGCAGAAGGCCTCCCACATGGCATCGGGCGGCGCCATCACCGGGGCGTGGCGCAATTCGCGCTCGGCGGCGATGCGGATCAGGCGGTCGGCAATCTCGCGGATGCGTGCCTTCAGCCGCGCCTTCTTGGCCTGCCACGCGCCGCCGCCCAGCTTGTCGAGCAGACCTTCCTCATGCCCGAAGCGCGACAGCAGCTCGATGTTTTCCACCGGCAGGTACAAGCGATCGCCGCCCGCATATTCCAGCGCCAGACATTCATGCGGCGCGCCGAGGGCAGTGACGACTTCCAGCCCGGTGAACCGTCCGACCCCGTGATCGACGTGCACCACCAGGTCGCCCGGCGTCAGGCTATGGGTTTCGGTCAGGAAATTCTCGGCCCGCTTGCGCTTTTTCGGTGCGCGCACCAGCCGGTCGCCCAGCACATCCTGCTCCGAGATGACGGTCAGCCCGTCAGCCTCGAACCCGTGCTCCAGCCCCCAGATCGCCAGATGCACCTGCCCGGCCTTTTCCACCAGATCGCGGCTGTCGGAAATCAGCCGCAGCCCCGTCAGCTCCTCGTCCTCAAGCAGCCCCTGCAAGCGTTCCCGCGCGCCCTCGGAATAGGAGGCCACCACCACCGCCCCCATAGCGCGCCGGGCGCGGATATGATCGGCAAGTGCTTCGAAGATGTTGGTCTGCTCGGCCTGGCGTTCGGGGGCGAAGTTGCGCCCGATCCGGCCGCCGGCATCGACGACGCCCGGCCCACTGGCCTGCGGCAGGGGATGAAAGCGCAGCACCCGGCGGCCAGCCACGGCGGCCTCCCAATCGGCGTCGTTCAGATACAGTGTTTCGGGGGCTGCGGGTTTATAGACCGTGTCCATCCGCGCGCGATGGGTCATCGCCTCGCGCCGTGTGTCGTATTGGTCTGCGATCCCCTCCCAGCGCGCCAGACGCATGGCATCGGTCTGATCGTCCAGCGTCACCACTGCGCCCGGCAGATAGTCGAACAGGGTTTCCAGCCGTGCGTGGAAGAAGGGCAGCCAATGCTCCATCCCCTGATGCTTGCGCCCGGCACTGACCGCCTCGTACAGCGGATCGTCGCCCCCGGCGGCACCGAACTCGATGCGATAGGTCTGCCGGAAGCGGGTGATGGCCGCGTCATCCAGAACGATCTCTGACACCGGGGCCAGTTCCACGATGTCCAGCTTCTCGGTGGTGCGCTGGCTGACCGGATCGAACCGCCGCGCGCCGTCCAGGACGTCACCGAACAGATCCAGCCGCACCGGGCCGCCGTCGCCGGGCGGATAGATATCGATGATCCCGCCCCGCACGGCATAGTCGCCCGGCTCCATCACCGTGGGCGCTTGCGAGAACCCCATCCGCACCAGGAACTGCCGCAACCTGGCCTCGTCAATGCGGCTCCCCACCTGCGCCGAGAACGCCGCTTCGGCCAGAACTTCGCGCGCGGGCACCCGCTGGGTGGCTGCCGCCAGCGTGGTCAGCAGCACGAACCGCTTGGGCGCGCCATGCACCAGCGCGGCCAGCGTCGCCATCCGCGCCGCCGAGATATCGGCATTGGGCGAAACCCGGTCATAGGGCAGGCAATCCCAGGCCGGGAAATGGAACACCGGCACATCGGGTGCGAAGAACCGCAGGGCTGCCCGCATCGCCTCCAGCCGCTTGTCATCGCGCGCCACATGCAGAACCGGCCCGCGGTCCAGCTCCTTCAGCACCAGCCGCGCATCGAAGCCCTCCGGTGCGCCACCTACGGTCAGTTTCTGGCTGTCGGACTGAGACATGTCACCCTCCGAGGTGGTTGCGTGGTTCCGCGCCGTGACCTACCCGGCCCCACCGTCGTGTCAAGCACCCGGTCCGGCGGAGATCGGCGCGCCCGATTTCTTCTTGGCCAAAATACTCCCGCCGGAGGCACCCGCCCCCGGCCCTAGAGCATCACCGCTGACAGGTTGTAGAACATTCCCCAGATGGCGCTGAAGAATACCGCCAGCAGCGCCAGCGCATGCAGCTTCCAGCGCAGGACGCTCAAGGCACGCGGCAGGTCGTCCACGGTCATCTGTGCCTGCGCCATGTGCCGGGCTCCGCGCGCGGTGATCCAGGCGGCCAGCGCCAGCGGCAAGGCCAGCACAAGGATGGCCTGGGCAAATTCCACGCGGTAGACGACAGACAGCAGGATCAGCCCGGTCAGCGCAAAGGCCCAGAACCCCACCAGGATCGGACCCAGGCCGTTCAGATGCGCCAGATGACGGCTCACCATGATCTCGGTCAGGGCCGCCAGCCGTTCCCGCGCCGCGGGATCCTCGGCCCGCGCCGCCCGCAGCATGTCCACCGGGATCCCCATCGGATAGGTCAGAACCCGCGACCAGATCACGCCCAGAAGGATCCAGTACCAGACACTGGAAAACGACCGCAGGTCGATCAGGTCAAGAATTGTCGTCGGCACGGTATGGGATTCCCGTTCAAGTCTGTCTTCCAGCTAGCCCAATGCGGCGCGATTGCCCAGCCCCCGCCGCCTCTTGAGCCTGCCGCCCATCGGTGGCAGTCAGGGAGCAGTCAGAAAGGATCCCAAGATGACCGACGCCCATCGCCAATACCTGCGCAATCGTCCGCGGCGCACGCGCCGGACCGCCGCTCTGCGCGGGCTGGTGCGCGAAACCACCCTGTCGGTGACCGATCTGATCTGGCCGGTCTTCGTGCGCGACGGTGACGGCATCGAAGACCCCATCGCCGCGATGCCCGGCGTCTCGCGCCTGTCCGTCGACAAGGCGGTCGAGGCTGCCCGCATGGCCGCAGATCTGGGCATCCCGGCCATGTGTCTGTTTCCCTACACGGCGATGGAAGACCGCACCGAAAGCTGCGAGATGGCCTGGGATCCCGACAACCTGTCGAACCGCGCCATCCGGGCAATCAAGGCCGCCGTGCCCGAGATCGCGGTCATGACCGACATCGCGCTGGATCCCTATAACGCCAACGGCCATGACGGCATTGTCCGCGACGGGATGATCGTGAACGACGAAACC
Source organism: Fluviibacterium sp. S390 (assembly GCF_049800695.1). NCBI lineage: Bacteria > Pseudomonadati > Pseudomonadota > Alphaproteobacteria > Rhodobacterales > Paracoccaceae > Meridianimarinicoccus > Fluviibacterium sp. S390. The sequence goes on from NZ_JBNAFN010000006.1 coordinate 163,604, forward strand.
GTCGCGGCGCTGGTGCGTATGGGGCTGGCACAGGCCGAGGCGGGCGCCGACATCCTTGGCCCCTCGGACATGATGGACGGGCGCATCGGTGCCATCCGCGACGCGCTGGAGGCGGCGGGCCATTCCGACGTGGCGATCATGAGCTATTCGGCGAAATTCGCCTCGTCCTTCTACGGCCCGTTCCGCGACGCGGTGGGTGCCTCGGCAGCCCTGAAGGGGGACAAGAACACCTACCAGATCGACCCGGCCAACCGCGACGAGGCCCTGCGCATGATCGCCCGCGATCTCGACGAGGGCGCCGACATGGTCATGGTCAAGCCGGGCATGGCCTATCTCGACATCTGCACCCAGGTTCGCGACAGCTTCGGCGTGCCCACCTACGCCTACCAGGTGTCCGGCGAATACGCGATGCTGGAGGGGGCGGCCCGCAACGGCTGGCTGGATGGCGACAAGGTGATGATGGAAAGCCTGCTGGCCTTCAAACGCGCCGGCTGCAACGGCATCCTGACCTATTTTGCCCCCCGCGCCGCGCGGCTTCTGGCCGGGTGATGCTGCGCTGCGGTGACACGGGGCGCGTTTCGCGCTAGACTGCGCGCCAATCGCGGGGCAACCGCTTCCGAGCAGTGAAAATCGAGGCAAAGACAATGATCAACATGACGCGGCGTGGGCTGCTTCTGGGCGCGGGCGCGCTTCTGGCCGCCTGCGACAACTCCGTGGGCTCCAAAGGGGCGCAAACCATCGACACGCGGGTCGCCGCGGCGCTGGACTACATGTACAAGACCTATCCCGAAACCGCCGAATTGCGCGACAAATCCGTCGGCATGCTGGTGATGCCGCTGGTAGGCGAGGCCGGGTTCATGGTTGGTGGCTCCTACGGCGAAGGCGCGCTGCAGGTGGCCGGGGTGACGGTGGACTACTACTCGGCCACCCAAGGCAGCGTCGGGTTTCAGATCGGGGCGCAGCAATACGCCTACGTGCTGTTCTTCCTGACGCCCGAGTCCCTGCGCCGCTTCCGCACCTCGCCGGGCTGGGATGCCGGGGCGGCCGCGGAATTCACCGGTGGCGAGGTCGGCGGCGCGCTGAAGGCCAGCACCGTGACTTCGAATTCGGCCATTGCCTTCCTGTTTGCGCAGCAGGGCCTGATGGCCGGGGCCACCATCGAGGGCACCAAGTACACCCGCATCCTGCGCTGATCGCGCAAAGCCGGAATGCCCCTTGTCCCGCGCGCGCCTGCGCGGGATGATCCCGACAGGACAGATTGCAGGAGCCTGCCATGACTCGCGCCTTCCGCTGGGTATTGCGCCTTTTCCTGGCGGGTGTCGTGCTGTCCGCACTGGCCGCGACGCTGGCCTATTACCTCGCCACACGCTCGCTGCCCGACTACAGCGAAAGCTTCGAGCTTCCGGGCCTGTCGGCACCGATGCGGATCGTGCGCGACACCGCCAATGTGCCCCATGTCTTCGGCGCTACCGAGACCGACAGTTTCTTCGGCCTGGGCTTCGTCCATGCACAGGACCGGCTGTGGCAGATGACGATGATGCGGCGCACGGCGCAGGGGCGGCTGTCCGAGATTTTCGGCCCCCGCACCCTGAAGATCGACGAGACGCTGCGGCGGCTCGACATCTATCGGCTGGCCGTGCAATCGCAGGCCATACAGGACGACGCCACGCTGGCCGCGCTGGACGCCTATGCCGCCGGTGTCAACGCGTGGATCGATCAGGTCAACACTGGCGCACGCGGACGCGGGGCACCCGAGTTCTTTCTGTTCCCCCCCGAGATCGCCCCGTGGCAACCATCGGATTCGCTGGCCATCGCCAAGCTGATGGCGCTGAAGCTGACAGCACACCTTCAGGACGAGGTTCTGCGCGCGCGCACCGCGCTGACCGTCAGCCCCGAGCGGCTGCGCGATATTCTGCCCGACGATCCCACGGGCGGGCTGGCGGTGCTGGCGGCACTTGGCCCCGCTCCGACCGCGGCCGACACCCAACTGGCCGGCAACCCCTTGCTGACGGATCCGCTGTCACCCTTCTCGCCCCCGGCGCTGGCCGGGGCGTCGAACGTCTGGGCGGCGATGCCCGACCGCTCCACCACCGGGAGCACACTGCTGGCCAACGATCCGCACCTGGGGCTGACCGCGCCGTCGATCTGGTACCTGGCCCGGATCGAGATTGCGGGCGGCGGCGTGATCGGCGGCACCATTCCGGGGATGCCGCTGATCCTTGTGGGCCGCAACGAGGATCTGGCCTGGGGGCTGACCAGCGCCTATGCCGACGACCAGGACCTGTATGTCGAGCGGCTCGACCCCACCAATCCCAACGCCTATGAAACCCCCACCGGGGCCATGGCACCGTTTCGCACCGAGGGCGCGCTGGTCCGCGTCAAGGGGGCCGAGCCGGTGACTCTGACCCTGCGCTGGACCGATCGCGGACCGGTGCTGCCCGGCGACCTGTTCGACCTGAACACCATCGTGCCCGCGGGCCATGTGGCCAGCCTGGCCTGGACCGCGCTGACTCCCGACGACCGCACCATGACCGCCGGGATGCACCTGATGCAGCAGCGCGCGGTGGCCCCCGCAATCGAGGCGATGGCCGAGTACGTCGCCCCCGCACAGAACCTTGTGCTGGCCGACCGCGAGACCGTGGCGATGGTGATGATCGGCGCCCTGCCCCGACGCTCGGCCCAGCACGACAGCCTGGGCCGTCTGCCCGCGCCGGGATGGCGGGCCGAGAACCATTGGCAGGGCCGGCTGCCCTTTGACACGAACCCGCGTTTCACCGATCCCGACGGCGGCCTGCTGGGCAATACCAACAACAAGCCGCTGGAACGCGCCTTCCCGCTGCATGTCAGCTATGCTTGGGGCGACAGCCAGCGGGTGCATCGCTGGGAACGGCTGATGCGGAACCGCGAGGTGCATTCGCGCGACAGCTTCATGGAAGCGCAGCTTGACACCATCAGCCCTGCCGCCCGCAGCCTGCTGCCCCTGATCGGTGCCGACCTGTGGTTCACCGGCGAGGCCGCCCCCGATGGCAGCCCGGCCCGCGCCCGGCGCGAGGCGCTGGACCTTCTGGCCAACTGGAACGGCGACATGAACGAACACATGCCCGAGCCACTGATCTATGCGGCCTGGGTGCAGGCGCTGCAGCAACGGCTGATCGTCGACGAACTGGGCCGCGATCTGGCGGCCGCGTTCAGCCATCCCGACCCGATCTTCCTGGAACGGGTGTTTCGCGACGTGGACGGCGCCTCGGCCTGGTGCGATGTCAGCCGCTCTTCGGGGATCGAGACCTGCCGCGACATGGCCGAACGGGCGCTGGACGATGCGTTGCTGTGGATCTCCGAGACCTATCGCGGCGGCCTGGAAGGGCTGCAATGGGGCAGCGCCCATCAGGCCACCCATGATCACGAGGTGCTGGGCGGCATTCCGGGGCTGGGCTGGCTGGTCAATATCCGCCAGCCGACTTCGGGCGGCGATCACACCCTGAACCGGGGCCGCACCGCCGGGCTGGGCGCGCAGCCCTTCCTGAACGTGCATGCGGCGGGCTATCGCGGGGTCTATGACATGGCCGATCCCGACAGTTCGGTGTTTGTCATCGCGACCGGGCAGTCGGGGCATCCGTTTTCGCGGTTCTACGACAATCTGGGCGAACGCTGGCGGCGCGGCGAGTACATCCCCATGTCGCTGGACCCGGCATTGGCCGAAGCCGCCGCCACCGGCGTGACCACCCTGCGCCCGGCCCCCTGAACGCAAAAGACCCGGCCGCAAGGGCCGGGTCTTTCTGTTTGGGTCGAAAGGCCGGGATCAGACGAAGTCGAAATCCGTCCCGGTGATCAGGCTGGCTTGCGTATTGGCCAGGGTGATCTGGTCGGTGCCACCGGCTGCCAGGGTGATGATCGTGTGCTGCCCGCTTTGGGTGATGACCAGATCACTGGTCGAATTCACCGTGCTGTGGCCCGAGAAGTCCAGCCGGTCGACGCCATCGGTGAAGTCCTTCACCACGTCGCGGCCAAACCCGTCGGTCCAGGCGAAAACATCCGCGCCAAGACCGCCAAGGTAGAAGTCGTTGCCCGCGCCACCGTCCAGCATGTCGTTGCCCGCGCCCGCGATGAGCGCATCATCGCCCGCCGCGCCCAGAAGCGTGTCGTCATCGGCCCCGCCGAAGAACACGTCCGCATCGGACCCGCCGGTCAGCACATCGTTGCCAGCACCGCCCACCAGCGTCACCGAGGTTGCCAGCCCGGTGGCGTCGATGGTGTCGTCGCCGGTCAGACCCATGATCCGCTCGACCCCGACCCAGCTGCCGACGTTCAGGCTCAGGCCGTTGGTGTCATAGATCACCGCCTTGTCGAACCCGGCCCCGCCGTCGCTGACCACATCGCCGCTTTCGCCGATGTAGAATACGTCGTTGCCGCCACCGCCATCGAAGGTGTCGTTGCCCGCAGCGCCCAGCATGATGTCGTTGCCATCATTGCCGGTAAGCGTGTCATTGCCGTCGCCGCCGATCAGAACGTCATCTCCCGCGCCACCAGTCATCGTATCGTCGCCCGCGTCGCCGAACAGGAACACGGCCGAGGTCTGTTCCGAGGCATCCACGGTGTCATTGCCGGTGAAGCCGTTGACACGTTCGATCCCGCCCCATCCGGCCAGGGTCATCAGCAGCGACACGCCGCCTGCATCGTTGATCTGCGCCTTGTCGTACCCGGTGGTGCCGGTATCGAGGACCAGATCGAAACCGTCGATCACGTAGAAATCCGAGCCGTTGCCGCCATCCATGGTGTCGATGCCGCTGCCGCCGAACAACTGGTCGTTGGAATCGCCGCCCAGAAGGGTGTCATTGCCCGATCCGCCGAACAGGAAGTCATTGGCAAAGCCGCCGGTCAGATGGTCGTCGCCAGCCTGCCCGAACAACTGGTCCGAACCGCCGCCGCCATCGATGGTGTCATTGCCGCCGCCTGCATTGACCGTGTCGTCACCCGCCCCGACCGAGATCGTGTCGTCACCCGCATCGGTTGTGACTACGTTGGCCGCGCCATTGCCCATGACTTCGGCGTCATAGTCGCCGATCAGGGTATAGTTCTCCATGGCGATCAGCGTGTCGCGGTTGGCCGCGTCGCCCTTGGCGCCGTGGTCGCCGGTGTTCAGGTTGACCTGCACTACGAACTGCTGGGCCGCCGCGCCGCTCAGATCCTCGATCAGCGTGTCGACACCATTGCCCCCGTTGAAAACATCGTTGCCGGTGCCGGCGCGGATGGTGTCATTGCCATCGTCGCCAAGGATCGTGTCATTACCCGCCAGACCGTCCAGCACATCGTCGAACAGGGTGCCGCGCAGGCTGTTGTCGCTGCCGTCGCCATTGATGTCGGGCGCGCCCGCGGGATCCACCATTTCGCCGAACCACAGGTGAAAGATGGTGCCGCCATTGGTGGAGATGCTGGGATCCAGTTCAACCCCGATGCCCATGGCATTGAAGTCGAAATTGGCCCAGGTGCCGCTGTTGATGAAGACGTTGTGATGCGGATCGGACGCCACGAAGGCGTTGAAGGCTTCCAGTACGGTGGCAGGACCGGCCACCGACAGTTCATAGCCGCGATCCAGACGCGTGGTCGCCGTGGCGTTGGGATCCACATAGGCCGTGCCCAGGCGCTGCGGTGCGTTATGCATGACGCCGGTGTTCGAATGGTCGTTGAAATAGACCGCATCGCTCCAGCTGTTGAGCGAGGCATTGGCCGGTTGCTGCAGGTTCGGTTCCCAGATGTTATAGAGCACATCCTGCGCGTGACGCCCGGCGACGGTGGTCAGGCTCTGCGACAGCTGGATCGTATCCAGGCCAAGGGAGACACGGTAATCGTTGACGAGGTGGTAGAACTCCAGCTCTGCGGAACTGAGGGCATCACCGGGGGTGGGGGCATAGATATCGACGGTCAAGATCGCTCACTTACCAGCCAATGCTGGATGCTGGAAAAAATTGGTACGAAGGCTGTCTAGCCCGGATATTCCCGGAAGGCCAGATTGTCACCTTGCGGGCAGCCGGCCAACGGCAAGACATGCCGCTCCGCGTGTAAGGCTTCACTTTGACGCAAAGTTTTCAAAGCACAACTTCCACGCGGGAAACTGGTTAACCATGAGATGAATTTCGCTGTGCAAACAAGCGGAAACCCGCCACAGCGACGCAGCGGAAGGCAGAATTGGTGCTAGAGGCGCGAGAAGGTCTCTTTCTGCCGCGCGGTCCAGCGCACGTCGAGGTCGACCCCGTCCTCGCCCTGCCGCTCGGCCTCGACCACGCCTTCGGCAAACAGCCACGCCCGGCGGCGGCCATCGGAAAAGTCCAGATGCAGGGTGTCGTCCAGAACCGGATCGGAAATGCGGGTCGCGATTGCGGCCAGCAGATCGTCCAGCCCCTCTCCGGTGATCGCCGAGATCAGATGCACGTCGGGCTGGCGCGGCGCCAGGGCGCGCAGACGCTCGGCGGCCTCGGCATCCAGACGGTCCAGCTTGTTCCAGACCTCGATCTGCGGCGTGTCGGGATCGACGCCAAGGCTTTCCACGATCTCGCGCACATCCTCGGCCTGGGCCTCGGTCTCGGGGTCAGAAATATCGCGCACATGGACGATCAGATCGGCGGTCAGAACCTCTTCCAGCGTGGCGCGGAAGGCGGCGACCAGTTCGGTCGGCAGGGCGCTGATGAAGCCCACGGTGTCCGACAGGATGATCTTTGGCCCGTCCGGCAGGTCGATCGCCCGCATGGTCGGGTCCAGCGTGGCGAACAGCATGTCCTTGGCCATCACCGACGCCCCGGTCACGCGGTTGAACAGCGTCGATTTCCCGGCGTTGGTATAGCCCACCAGCGCGACAATGGGGAACGGCACCTTGGCGCGGGCAGAGCGATGCAATTCGCGGGTCTTGACGACCTTGTCCAACTGCCGCCGCAGCCGCGTGAGTTGTTCGTCGATGGCGCGGCGGTCGGCCTCGATCTGGGTTTCGCCGGGGCCGCCGACGAAGCCCAGCCCGCCGCGCTGCCGTTCCAGGTGGGTCCAGGCGCGGACCAGACGCGTGCGCTGATAGCTGAGGGCGGCCATTTCAACCTGCAGCACGCCTTCGCGGGTGCGGGCGCGGTCCGAGAAAATCTCAAGGATCAGACCGGTGCGATCCAGGATCTTGACCTTCCAGTCCTTCTCCAGATTGCGCTGCTGCACCGGCGACAGGGGGCCGTCGACCAGCACCAGTTCGATGTCGTTGGCCTTGAACAGCGCGCCCAGTTCCTCGACCTTGCCGGTGCCGAACAGGGTGCCGGGACGCGGCTGGGTCAGGCGCACAACATCGCCACCCACGACGTCCAGCCCCGGCAGCGCAGCGGCCAGGGCAACAGCTTCTTCCAACGCAAAACCGGGCGCGCGGCGCCCCGGTTTTGACCGGATTTCGGGATGCAGGACCCAGGCGCGTGTCGGCTCCGGGGTGCGGGGGGCAGGCTCGGTCAGTCTTCGCCCTCGTACAGGCTGATCGGCTGGCTGGGCATGATGGTGGAAATCGCGTGCTTGTACACCAATTGCGATTGTCCATCCCGGCGCAGCAGCACGCAGAAATTGTCAAACCATGTGATGACGCCCTGCAGCTTTACGCCATTGATCAGGAATATCGTCACCGGAACCTTGGTTTTCCGAACGTGGTTCAGAAATGCATCCTGCAGGTTCTGACGGTCGGTTGCCATTTTTTATAAACCTTTTTGTTCTCGACCCGTGCTCTTGGGGGCATTCAATCGCGTTTCATGACTGCACGCAACAGGCGGTGAAGGCCAGACGGCGCGCGGGATGCGGAAATATCACTTCGCACTTGCAGCATTTTTGCATCGACAGGGTCAGGAGCGCCAGAATTCCGGGTTCAGCAGGGCGATCAGCGCCAGCGTTTCCAGCCGCCCCAGCACCATGGCCACGCACAACAGCAATTGCTGCGGGCCGCTCAGCAGCCCCAGTTCGATCGGCACATCCCCGGCAACGATGGTCAGCGGCCCGGTGGTGGTCAGCCCGGCGACGGTCAGCACGAGGCTGGTATCGAAATCGGCCCCCACCACCGCGAACGCCAGCATCAGCGCGGCGATGGTGACCGCGAAGATCATGAAATACAGCCAGGCCACATAGGCCGCCTCGGGCTTGAACCGGCGCAGGCGGGTGCCGGGATTGGCGACAATCGACGGGTGCACCAGCTTGGCCATCTCGAACTGGCTGTGACGGGCCAGCGCATAGACCCTGAGCAGTTTCACGCCCCCGGCGGTGGTCGCCACCCCGCCCCCGATCATCGCCAGCCCCATCAGGATCAGCCCCGGCGTGGTCAGCCCCGACCAGTTGCGCGCGGTTTCCCAGTCCGCCGAAATGAAGCCGCCGGTGCTGAGGAACGACAGGGTCATGAACTGCCCGCCCCAGTAGCCGCGCAGCGGTTGCAGATCCGTCGCCAGAACCAGCACCTCCAGCAGCGACACCCAATGCAGGCTGAACACCAGCAGCGGCACCACGGTGATCATCACCACCGCCAGCCGCAGTTCGGGATCCTGGTACCATTTGCGGCCCAGCGGTGTCGGCACATCGCGGGCGAACAGGCCCCGGCTGAGAGCGAAGAACAGGAACATGAACAGCACGATCTCGCCGGCCAGCCCCGACGCGGCCTGCCCCAGCGTCGCCACCGGCGAAATCCCGCTGGTCGACAGCACCGACATGGCATGACAGGCGGCGATGAAGGGGGTCTCTCCCGCCACCAGCAGCGCCAGCCAGGCCACAAGGGTCAGCCCGGCATAGATCGGTGCCAGCGCCCGGCAGAATCGCCAGACCCTCTGCATCGGGTATTCGGCCATGGTCGCGCGGCCAAGGGTGGCATCGCGGCCCAGCGACACCGAGGTCAGCACCAGTTCGAACCCGCCGATCCGCAGCGGTGCCAGGATGGCGATCGAGGCCACCCACATGATGAACCCGCCGTACCATCCCATCAGCGCCCGCCACAGATGCACCGTCTCCGGCACCCGCGACGGCACCGAGAACACCGTGGCGCCGGTGGTGGTCAGGCTGGACACCATTTCCAGATAGGCGGAGCGGAAGCTCAGCCCCGGCATCGCCTCAACCACCGGCAGCGCCAGCATGACAGGCAACAGGGCGAAGGTGCCGACCAGCGACAGCAGCATGGCCCGCGCGGCGTTGTTCTGATCCATGGTCCAGACCGAAAGGCCGATGAACATGATGATCGTTGCGAAGGTCAGCGCGCCATACAGGAACGGCCGGCCGGCATCGTGATCGCCGACCCAGCCGGCATAGATCGCGGGCACCAGCATCAGCGCCGCCGCCACCGCCGCCGTCATCACCAGCAGCGGCAAACGGTCGTACCAGCGTTGATGCTGGGTCTTGCGGCGGATCCTAGAAGTAGTCAATCGAGACCTGCAAAAGCCGTTCCACTTCCGGCACATCTTCCGACAACGCGAAGAAGGTGACCACGTCGCCCTCTTCGATCCGCGTGCCGCCGTGCGGGATGAGGATCTTGTCGCCCTTGCGCAGCGGCCCCATCAGCACGCCTTCGGGCAGGTCGATGTCGCGCACCTGCTGCCCGGCCAGCGTGGCGGTCTTCAGCACCTGCGCTTCCAGCACCTCGGCCTCGGCGTCGCCGATGGAATAGACACTGCGCACCCGGCCATGGCGGACGTGGCGCAGGATCGATGACACCGTGGTCGAGCGCGGGTTGATATACGCGTCGATGTGCAACGGCCCCATCAGCGGCAGAAGCGCGGGGTCATTGACCAGCGAGATCGTCAGCGGACAGCCCAGCGACTTGGCCCGCACCGCCGTCAGCAGGTTGGTCTTGTCGTCATCGGTCACCGCCAGCAGCGCGTCGGCCTTCGTGATGTTGGCTTCGGCCAGAAGATCCGCGTTCAGCCCGTCGCCGTTCAGCACGATGGTGCGTTCCAGCGCCTCGGCGGCGGCTTCGGCCACCTTGCGATCCTTCTCGATCACCTTGACCCGTACCCGGTCGGTACGGGCTTCCAGCGCACTGGCCACCGTCAGGCCGACGTTGCCACCGCCGACAATGACCACGCGGGTCTGGCGGCTCTGGCTCTTGCCGAAGATTTCCAGCGCGCGTTGGGCGTCGTCGGTATGGCTGAACACATAGACCTGATCGCCGGCGAACAGCTGGTCGCGCGGCTCGGGCGCAAACAGCGTGCCCTCGCGGCGCACCCCCACGACGATGGCGCGCAGGGTCGAGAACAGATCGGTCAACTGGCGCAGGGGCGTGTTCAGCACCGGGCAGTCGTCGCTCAGCTGCACCCCCATGAGCTGCGCCTTGTCGTCCAGAAAGCTCTCGATGTCGAAAGTCGAAGGTGCGGCCAGCCGCTGCAACGCCGCCTCGGCCACTTCCTTCTCGGGGCTGATGACCACGTCGATGGGCAGGTGATCGCGGCGATAGAGATCCGAATGGATGGTGTCGAGATAGCTTTGCGCCCGCAGCCGCGCGATCTTGCGCTGCACGCCGAAGACCGAATGCGCCACCTGGCAGGTCACCATGTTGACCTCGTCCGAATAGGTGGCGGCAATGATCATGTCGGCGTCTTCCGCCCCGGCCCGTTCCAGCACGTTGGGATAAGAGGCAAAGCCGGTCACCCCGGTCACGTCCAGCTGGTCGGTGGCGCGGCGCACGAGTTCCTCGTTGTGGTCCACCACGGTGACCTCGTTGCGCTCTCCGGCCAGATGGCGGGCGATCTGCCAGCCGACCTGCCCGGCGCCGCAAATGATGACCTTCATGCGCTACGCTCCCCGTGTCTGGCCCTGGGCGGGCCGACCAATGCGTTACTCTTCATCCGGCTCTTCAACCACCGCCACGCGCGCCCCGGCGCGGGTCGATGTGACGACGTTCAGCGATTTCAGCTTCCGGTGCAACGCCGAGCGTTCCATGCCGACGAAATTCGCGGTTCGCGAGATGTTGCCGCCGAAACGGTTGATCTGGGTCAGCAGGTATTCGCGTTCGAACAATTCACGCGCCTCGCGCAGCGGCAGCCGGGCAATGGCCGACGACAGCACCACGCGTTCATCCTCGTCGCCCGGTGCGGCATCCATGTTGGGCAGTTCGCGGGCCTGGATCTCGCCGTCGCCGGACCCCAGGATCAGCACCCGTTCGATCATGTTGCGCAACTGGCGGATATTGCCGGGCCAGACCATGGATTGCAGGGTTGCCGCGGCCTCCTCGCTCAGCGGGCGGCGGACCAGGCCATCGCGGTCGTGGAACTGGTCGATCAGATGCTCGGCGATCTCGGGAATGTCGGCGCGGCGTTCGTCCAGACCGGGAACCGCAAGGGGCACCACGGCCAGACGGTGGAACAGCTCCTGCCGGAACCGGCCCTGTTCGATCTCAAGCTCAAGATTGCGCGCGGTGGACGAGATGATGCGCACATCCACCTTGATCCGCGCGGTGCCGCCGATGCGCTGGAACTGCTGTTCGACCAGCACCCGCAGGATGCGGGCCTGCGTGTCGGGGGGCAGGTCGCCGACCTCGTCCAGATACAGCGTGCCCTTGTCCGCCTGTTCCAGCAGCCCCGGTTCGACCCGCTGGCCGTCCGCCTCCTGCCCGAACAGGATGTGTTCCATCCGGTCGGGCGAGACCGAGGCGCAGTTGAGCATGACGAAACTGCCGCCCGCGCGCCCCGAATGGGCGTGGATATAGCGCGCCGCACTTTCCTTACCCGACCCCGGCCCGCCGGTCAGCAACACCCGGCTGTTGGTCTTGGCCACCTTTTCCAACTGGCTGCGCAGCAGCTTGAACGGCGGGCTGGAGCCGATCAGATCGCCGGTCGAAACCTCGGCGCGGCGCAATTCGGTGTTCTCGCGGCGCAGGCGCGAGGTTTCCATGGCGCGGCGGATGACCACCAGAAGCTGGTCGATGTTGAACGGCTTTTCGATGAAGTCATAGGCGCCCTGCTTGATGGCGGCGACCGCGATTTCGATGTTGCCATGCCCCGAGATGATGACCACCGGCACGTCCGGGGTTTCGCGCTTGACCTTGGTCAGGATGTCGATGCCGTCCATCTGGCTGTCCTTGAGCCAGATATCCAGGATCATCAGGCCGGGCAGCCCGTCGTCCAGCGCCTTCAGGCAATCGTCCGAGTTGCCGGCCAGACGGGTGGTGAACCCCTCGTCTTCCAGAATATCGGAAATCAGTTCCCGGATGTCACGTTCGTCATCCACGATCAGGATATCTGTCACGGGTTGGCTCCCTTTTCGTTTATTGTCATGCCCGGTGTCATCATTGCGCCGCGTCCTGCAGTTCATCGCCCGCGCGCGGAAGGGTCACGACGACGCAGGCCCCCCGGTGCGCGCTGGGGCCGAAGGGGTCGGCATCTTCCAGCCGCACCCGTCCGCCGTGGTCGTCCACGATCTTCTTGACGATCGGCAGGCCCAGCCCGGTGCCGCCTTCGCGGTTGGTCACATAGGGTTCGAACAGCTTGGCCCGGTCCGGCGGGAAGCCCGCACCGTTGTCTTCGACCGTCAGGCGCAACTGGTGGTCGAGGATTTCCAGCGACACCCGCACCTGTGCCCCTTCGTCCTCGGGACGATCCTTGCACGCCAAGGCCGCCTCGCAGGCGTTCTTCAGCACATTGACCAGTGCCCGCGAAATCAGCGTGGCGTCGAGATCGGCCAGCGCCGGTTCGGACGGCATGTCGCTGGTCATCTGCACCTCGGGCTGGCCCGTGGATTGCAACAGCACGGCGTCTTTCACCAGTTTGGTCAGGTTTTCGCGTTCGGGTTCCGGCACGGGCATCCGCGCGAATTTCGAGAATTCGTCGACGATGCGGCGCAGGTCGCCGGTCTGGCGCACGATCACATCCGTGAGTTGCCCCAGTTTCTCGGCATCCTCGGCCTCCAGCGCGCGGCCGAACTTGCGGTTGATGCGCTCGGCCGACAGCTGGATCGGGGTCAGCGGGTTCTTGATCTCATGGGCGATGCGGCGGGCCACGTCGCCCCAGGCCGCCATCCGCTGCGCCGAGACCAGATCGGTGACATCATCAAAGGCCACCACGAAGCCCTCGATCACGCGGTCGTTGCCAAACCGCATTCCCATGCGCACCAGCAAAATGTCCTGCACCCCGCCGCGCCGCAGCTTGACCTCCTGCTGGGCGAAATCCTCGCGCCCGTGGCGCAGGGTTTCAAGAAGCGGCAGGAATTCGGGCACGACCTCGGCCATGGCGCGCCCGGATACCGGTTCGTCCTCCATGAAGATCAGCCGCGCCCCGGACCGGTTGATGAAGTCGATGCGGCCATCCGCATCCAGCCCCATGACCCCGGCCGAGACCGAGGACAGCACCGAATCGAACAGGCGGCGGCGTTGTTCGTTCTTGGCATTGGTATCCAGCAGGGTCTGGCGCTGACGTTTCAACTGGCGGGTCATCTGGTTGAACACGCGGCCCAGGACGGCGATCTCGTCATCACCCTTCTCTTCGCGCACCCGCACCTCAAGATTGCCCTCGCCGACCTGCTGCGCGGCCCCGGCCAGACGGCCCACCGGGCGCGACAGCCGTTCGGCGAACCACAGCCCCAGCCAGACCGCCGCCAGCATCAGCATGACGGCAAAGCCAAGGTACAGCAGCGAGAACTCGAACAGCATCCGGCCGCGATCGCGCTCAAGTTGCTGGTACAGTTGCGCGGTCTGCTGGGTATCATCCAGCAGGTTCAGCAAGTCGCCATCGACCTGACGCGACACCAGCAGATAGCGATCCACGAACGCGTCCAGATGTACCAGCGCCCGAAACTCGTTGGCATCCCAATCCTCGATCACCTGCACGCCATCGGTGCGCGACGTGGTCAGCAGCCCCTGTTCCGGCGCATCATAGCCAAACAGGTAGGAACGTTCGCCACGGGCCCGGATCTCGGCCTGTCCGTCGATCACATAGGCCTCTTTCAGTCCGCGCTGGATCTGCGCCTGCCCCTGCGCCAGCACCTGCCGGAACTCTCCGTCCGAGACCACGAACACCCGCTGCTGCTGGGCGTTCAGCAGTTCCGCCAGTGCGCTGGCATCGGTCTTCAGGTCGCGGCGCTGTTCTTCCTGATAGGCTTCGGCGGCGTCCAGCGAGGCGCCGATCACCGATTGCACCCGTTCTGAAAACCAGCCCTCAAGCCCCATGTTCACCGTCAGCCCGGCGAAGACCGCCACCAGAACCGTGGGGATCAGCGCCACCAGCGTGAACACCCCGGTCAGGCGCAGGTGCAGCCGCGATCCGGCGGAATGCGCCCGTCGTGCCGCGATCATCCCGGCGATGCGGTACAGCACCAGTGCGGCAAGGGTCAGGATATAGACGAAGTCCAGCAGCAGCACGAAGCGCAGGCCGCCGCTTGACGATCCCAGCGCCAGAGGCCCGAGCACAAGGAAGGTCGCCACGGCCAGGGTCGGCCCGAGGATCACCATGGCAAAGGTGGCCCCGGTTCGCACCCGTCGGCGGCGACTGAATTCGTTGAGCATGAGCCAGGTCGACCGACCCAGGTCTGCACGCATGCCGGACCTCGAACAGATTGATCGTCGCGTTGCCGCGGATGTCATACCTGCGGCAGGGCTGCAACGCCCTGTTGCACGCTTACATCAATTTTCGCCGGCGTGTCACGCGGATATCAAGGTCGGTGATCTTCTTGCGCAACGTATTTCGGTTGATCCCCAGCAGATCGGCGCATTTTGCCTGGTTTCCGCCGGTGGCATCCAGCGCGATCTCGATCAGCGGCATTTCAACCTCGCGCAGGATACGCTGATACAGGCCCGGCGGTGGCAGCACGCCGCCATGCAGATCGAAATAGCGTTTCAGATGCGCCCCGACCGAGGCCGACAGCTTGTCGGTATCGGCAGCCCGCCCGCCTATCGGCTCCATCGCCGGCTGGTTGCCCAGCACGTGTTCCACATCGGCCTTCGAGATCTGATCTTCCGGGCTGGTCACCACAAGGCGGCGCACGGTATTTTCCAACTGCCGCACGTTGCCGGGCCAGGAATAGGCGCGGATCATCTCCATCGCGGTGTCGTCGAACCGACGGGCCGGGGCGCCGTCCCGCTCGGCGCGGGCCAGGAAATGATCGGCCAGAAGCGGAATGTCATCGACCCGTTCGCGCAGCGCGGGCACCTGCACCGTCACGCCGCTCAGCCGGTAATACAGATCCTGCCGGAAGCCACCGTCGTCGATGCGCCCGCTCAGATCCTCTTGCGAGGTGGCCATGATCCGCGGCGACGGATCGCCGAAACCGTCCAGCATCCGCACGACCCTGGCCTGCGCCTCAAGGTCGAAATCGCCGACCTCGTCGAACAGGATCGAGCCGCCGCGCGCCCGCGCCATCAGGCTGGCCGGGCCATCGACCCCAACCAGATCCGCCGCCGAGGCCACCACGAAGGGCATCGCCCGCCGATCGCTGAAGTCATGGATGGCGCGCGCGATCAGGGATTTGCCGGTGCCGCTTTCGCCCGAGATCATCACCGACAGTTCGGTGTTCATCACCCGCGCCACCAGCCGGTACAGCGATTGCATGGCCGGGGTGCGGCCCACCAGCGGCAGTTCGTCGGCGTCCTCGTCCACCGGATCGCGCTGCACCGGGGCGCGGCGCTTGACCTCCAGCGCGCGCCCGGCGCGTCGCATCAGGTCGGGCAGGTCAAAGGGCTTGGGCAGATAGTCGAAGGCTTCGGCCTCGGCCGCCTGGATCGCCGTCATGATGGTGTTCTGTGCCGAGATCACGATCACCGGCAGGCCCGGCCGCGCCTCGCTGATCTTCGGCAGGGTCTCCAGTCCGTTGCCATCGGGCATGATGACGTCCGAGATCACAAGGTCGCCCTTGCCCTCTTCGACCCAGCGCATCAGCGTCATCAGCGAGGAGGTCGCATGCACCTTGCAGCCGGCGCGTGTCAGGGCTTGGGTCAGGACCGTGCGGATCGTGCGATCGTCATCGGCCACCAGGATCGTGCCATCCATCAGGGCGTCTCCGTCTCTTCTTTGGGGGCGACAGGCAGGGAAATGCGGAACACGGTGCGGCCCGGCGTGCTTTCCACGCCAACCCAGCCGTCATGATCCGAGACGATCTTCGACACCAGGGCCAGCCCCAACCCGGTGCCGTTTTCGCGACCCGATACAAAGGGATCGAAGATGTCGTCGACGATATCGGCGGGAATGCCGGGTCCGTCGTCGATGATCTCGACCTGCAGGGGCAGCCGCGCGTGGCTGCCATCGCTGCGGCGCACGCGCAGCGCCATGTCATAGAAGGTGCGCAGGGTGATGGTGCCGCCATCCCGCGGATCCGAAGCTTCGGCGGCGTTCTTCATCAGATTCTGGAACACCTGCAACATCTGGTCACCGTCCACATGGGTGTTGGGCAGCGAGGGATCGTAGTCCTCGACGATCCGCATCCGCGCCGCGACGCCAAGGGCGGCGGACTTGCGGGCGCGATCCAGCAGATCGTGCAGGTTCACCGATTTGCGTTCCGGCGGGCGCAGGTTGCCGAATTGCTCGACCTGGTCCAGCAGCTTGGTGATGCGCCGGGCCTCGCCCACGATCAGATCGGTCAGTTCCAGATCCTCGCCGCGCAGCCCCATCGCCAGAAGCTGCGCCGCCCCGGTGATGCCCGCCAGCGGGTTCTTGATCTCGTGGGCCAGCATCTCGGCCATGCCGATGGCCGATTTCGCCGCCGATTTCATCGAATTGGCGCGATCCATGCGCTCGGCGATCTGGCGCGGCTCAAACAGCACCAGAACCAGCCCCGGATCGCGCATCACCGGCCCGATCTGCAGGTTGCATTGCGCCGGGGCGCGGTTGCCACTGCCCACATCCACGTCGTTGATATACAGGCCCGCCCTGTCCGAACGCACCCGCGCGAAGGCATCCTCCAGCGGCGCATCGACCATCACCTTGTCCCAGACCGGAGAGCCGCGCACCGATTTGACCGAAGTGTTCAGGAAGGATTCCGCCGCCGGCGTCATGTCGAGGATCTTGTCCCCGGCATCGACCAGCACCGCCGGCACCGGCAGCGACGCCCAGAGGGTTTCGGCCCAGTTCTCGGTCATGCGGCCAACTCCGCATGGGCATCCAGCGCCAGGGGCAGCAGGACATGCACCTGCGCCGGGGCGGTGGCGGTCAGAACCTCGCGCCGCAGCGCCGCGGGTGTATTGGCGGTGTCCATGTACCAGCCCAGATGCTTGCGCGCGACGCGCAGGCCCAGGCTTGCGCCGTAAAAGCTCAGCATGTCCTTGTGATGGTCCTTGACCATGTCCACGAAATCTCTCCCTTGGGGAATCTCCGGCGCGGGCTGGCCGTACAGATCGGCGGCGATCTGCGCCAGCGCCCAGGGCCGGCCCTGCGCCCCGCGCCCGACCATGACGCCCGCCGCGCCCGAAGCCGCCAGTGCCGCCCGAGCATCCGCACCGTTGCAAATGTCGCCATTGGCCAGCACCGGGATGTCCAGCGCATCGACCACCGGGGCAATCGCTGCCCAATCGGCCCGCCCCCTGTAGAACTGGCAGCGGGTGCGCCCATGAACGGTCAGCATCTGCACCCCGGCATCGGCGGCGCGGGATCCCAGCTCTGCCGCATTCAGGCAGTCGTGATCCCAGCCCAGCCGGGTTTTCAGCGTCACCGGCACCGACACGGCGGCCACCACCGCCTCGACCAGACGCAGCGCCAGATCCAGATCGCGCATCAGGGCCGAGCCCGACAGGCCGCCCACCACTTTCTTCGCCGGGCAACCCATGTTGATGTCGATGATGCGGGCGCCATTGGCCTCGACCATGCGCGCGGCCTCGGCGATCCAATAGGGATCGCGCCCGGCCAGTTGCACGGCGCTGCGGGTCTCGCCAAAGCCCAGTTCGGCGCGCTCACGCACGCCGGGCTTGGCCTGCACCATTTCCTGGCTGGCGACCATTTCCGACACCACCAGACCGGCGCCGAAACGGGACACAAGCCGACGGAACGGCAGATCGGTGATCCCCGCCATCGGTGCCAGCACCACGTTGGGTGCGATTTCCTGATGTGCCAAACGAATGGACAACTGCTCAATCCTTACGCGAATGTCTCTTTTCTGTACGTGCCCCCTGCGCAATAGCAAAGTGGACGGGCGAACTTAAGACGCCTCAGCCCGGTTGTGCATATTTTTTAGGCGATAATCCCGGCTGTCGGGCATGGATTGTCTCTCACGGGTGCAAGTCCTAAACAATCGGCAACTGATCGGAGGATCTCATGACCGCCGCTGCTGTCATCGTTGCTGCCGGGCGCGGCACCCGCGCCGGAGGCGCACTGCCCAAGCAATACCAGCCCCTGCGCGGGGAACCGGTGCTGGCGCATACCCTGCGGGCGCTGGCGCGGCATCCGCAGATTTCGGCGCTGGTGGTGGTGATCCACCCCGAGGACGCCGATCTGTTCGCGGCCCTGCCCCACCCGGACCTGCCGCTGAGCGTGGTGCACGGCGGGGCCAGCCGCGATGCCTCGGTGCAGGCCGGGCTGGCGGCGGCACCCGACAGTTGCGACCGCGTGCTGATCCATGATGCCGCGCGACCGCTGGTCAACCGCGCGGTGATCAACGGCGTGCTGGCCGCATTGGCGACCCATCCCGGCGCGGCCCCGGCCCTTCCGGTCACCGATGCACTGTGGCGCGGTGCCGACGGGCAGGTCACCGGCACCCAGGACCGCACAGGCCTGTTCCGGGCGCAAACCCCGCAGGGCTTTCACCTGTCAGCCATCCGCGCCGCCCATGCCGCCCACCCCGGCGGTGCCGCCGACGATGTAGAGGTCGCCCGCGCCCACGGGCTTGACGTGGCCATCACCGCCGGGGATGAGAACAACATCAAGATCACCCTGCCCCAGGACTTCGCCCGCGCCGAACGTCTGCTGGGCGAACGCGAAGGAGCGCAGATGGATATCCGCCTCGGCAATGGCTACGACGTTCACAAGTTCTGCGAAGGCAACGGCGTTGTGCTGTGCGGCATCACCGTGCCCCACGACCAGGCGCTTCTGGGCCATTCGGATGCCGATGTTGGCATGCACGCCATCACCGACGCCATCTATGGCGCGCTGGCCGAAGGTGACATTGGCCGCCACTTTCCGCCCTCGGATCCGCAGTGGAAGGGCGCGCCCAGCGACATCTTCCTGAAACACGCGGTCGATCTGGCCGCCAGCCGGGGCTTTGCCATCACCAATGTCGATTGCACGCTGGTCTGCGAAATGCCCAAGATCGGGCCCCACGCCGCCGCCATGCAGGCGCGGCTGGCCAAGATCATGGGGCTGGAGGCCGGGCGCATCAGCGTCAAGGCCACCACCTCGGAACGGCTGGGGTTCACCGGACGGGGCGAAGGCATCGCCGCCATCGCAACAGCCGCACTGGTGCAGGCATGAGACTGACCCGTGCCATCTGCACCCTTGGCGGCGTCGGGCTGATCCGCCCGGCACCCGGCACCTGGGGCACCGTCGCCTCGATCCCGCTGGCTTGGGTCATTCACGGGCTGACCGGCTTTCCGGGCCTCGTCCTGGCCACGCTGATCGTCATTGCCGTCGGCACCTGGGCCATCGCGCAGGAAGAGGCGCTGACCGGGGCGCATGATGCGTCCGAATGGGTGATTGATGAGACTGCCGGGATCTGGATCGCGCTTTGGCCCCTGTCGGCGGGCCTGTGGCACGCGGGCGTGGATCCGTGGATCTTTCCCTTTCCGGGCTGGATCGGGGCCTTCGTGATGTTCCGCCTGTTCGACATCTGGAAACCCGGTCCTGTCGGCTGGGCCGACCGCAAGAACACCCCCTGGGGCGTGATGCTGGACGACCTGATCGCGGGCATCATGGCCGCCGTGGTGGTGGCGCTGGCCGCCGGGGTCTCGCACGGGCTGATGGGCCAATGACCGTCACACGCATTCTGGACAAGGCCCGCGCCCGTGGGCTGCTGATTGCCACTGCCGAAAGCTGCACCGGCGGGCTGATCGCGGGCGCGCTGACCGAGGTCGCGGGATCGTCCGACGTGGTGGATCGCGGCTTCGTCACCTATTCCAACGCGGCCAAACAGGCGATGCTGGGGGTGCGGGCCGACACGCTGGACGCCCATGGCGCGGTGTCGGAACAGGTGGCGCGCGAAATGGCCGAGGGCGCGCTGGCCCGGTCGGACGCGCAACTGGCGGTTTCCGTCACCGGCATCGCCGGGCCGGGCGGGTCGGAGCACAAGCCCGAAGGTCGGGTCTGTTTCGGCCTTGCCATGACCGGCCAGCCCACCCGGATCGAAACACAGGACTTCGGCGCCATTGGCCGAACGCAGGTGCGCGCCGCCACCGTGGCGCGGGCGCTGGACTTGCTGGAAGCTGCCCTAGACGCCTGACGCGCCGTACAGCGCCTTGGCGCGGTCCTCGAAGGCGCGCACGATGCGCTGCATGGCCTCGTGGAACACCACGCCGATCACCTTCTGCAACACCCGGTTCTTGAATTCGAAATCCACGAAGAAATCGACGTCGCAGCCGCCATCCTCGGCCGGTTCGAACACCCAATGCGATTTCAGGAACTTGAACGGGCCGTCCAGGTATTCGGTGTCGATCTTGCGCGCCTCGTCCCACAGGGTGACACGGCTGCCAAAGCGTTCGCGGAACACCTTGAACGAGATCACCAGATCCGCCTCCATCACCAGCGAGTCGCCCTTGGGCGTGCGCGACCGGATGCGGGCCGCAGCACACCACGGCAGGAATTCCGGGTAGGCGGCCACATCGGCAACCAGCGCATACATCTGGTCCGCGCTATAGGGCATATGGCGTTTTTCGGCGTGACGGGGCATCTGTGTCCTTTTGACGGCAAGACATTGGGCGCCCGTATCGTAAAGTTGCCCCGTGAAATCAAGGGGACGATATGTCAGACCGCAGCTATGTAATCGATCCGATGATCTCGGCCAAGGCCATTGCCGCCCGGATCGAAGATCTGGCCCGCCAGATCGAGACTCAATATGCCGGTGTCGACAAGCTGGTCGTGGTGGGAATGTTGCGCGGCTCGTTCGTCTTCATCGCCGACCTGGTGCGCGAGCTGGACCTGGATATCGAGGTCGATTTCATCGAGGCCTCCTCTTACGGCGACTCCACCATCTCCAGCCGCGAGGTCCGCATCCTGAAGGATCTGCGCAGCGGCATCGAGGGCCGGGACGTGCTGCTGGTCGAGGATATCATCGACACTGGCCATACCATGTCGCACGTCGTTGGCCTGCTGAAGCAGCGCAAGCCGGCCTCGCTGCGCTCGATCGTGCTGCTGGACAAACCCTCGCGCCGCGAGGTCGATGTACAGGCCGACTGGACCGGCTTCCAGATTCCGGATGAATTCGTCGTCGGCTATGGCATCGACTACGCCCAGCGCAACCGCAACCTGCCCTATATCGGCAAGGTGCGCTTTACCGAATGATCCCGCCGGAATGGCTCATGCGGATGTCCAACCTGGTGCGGCGGCCGCCAAGCTGGGCGCAATTCCGGATCCTGCTGCTGATCCTCGCGCTCTGCGCTGCCTTCGTGCTGTGGGAACACCTGTACGGCTGGCCCGACTGGCTGACCCCGGACCGGGGCGTCGGGCGGCGCGGAGCCCCGATCACACCCCTGTGAGGCGGTGACCAAGGGGCAGGACAGCGGCCAATCAATGTGCAAGGATTTCGTAAACACTGCATTTCATTGTGCCGGAGCCTGCATGTCGCGTCTATTTCTTGGTCTGATTGTCCTGTGTGCTCTGGCCGGATTGGGGTGGGTCGTTTCTGCAGGGCGTCCCCTGCCCGAAAGCGCCGTCGCCGGGCTGACCGGCGATCCGGTGGCCGGACAAACCATCTTCACCGCCGCCGGTTGTGCCTCGTGCCACATGGCGCCGGGAGCCGAGGGCGAGGCGCAACTGGTGCTGTCCGGGGGCCAGAAGTTTCCCTCTGATTTCGGCACATTCATTGCCCCCAACATCTCGTCCGACCCCGATCACGGCATCGGCGGCTGGGACCTGGCCGATCTGGCGGGCGCCCTGACCCGCGGTGTCAGCCCCGAGGGGGAGCATTACTATCCGGCCTTTCCCTATACCGCCTACTCCCACATGGCGCTTCAGGACATCGCCAACCTGAAGGCCCATCTGGACACCCTGCCCGCGTCCGATGTGCCCAGCCAGCCGCACCAGGTGGGCTTTCCGTTCAACATCCGCCGCGCGATGTTTGGCTGGAACCTGCTGTATCTGTCCGACCACTGGGTGCTGCCGGTGGGTGACGATCCGCAACTGGCGCGCGGGCGCTATCTGGTCGAGGCGCTGGCCCATTGCGGCGAATGCCATACCCCGCGCACGGCGTTGGGCGGCATGGACATCGACCGCTGGATGGGTGGCGCGCCGGACCCCTCGGGCAAGGGCAAGGTGCCCAACATCACCCCGGCCGCGCTGGATTGGTCCGCCACCGACGTGGCCTATTACCTTGAAACCGGCTTCACACCCGATTTCGACAGTGTCGGCGGCCATATGGCCCATGTGGTCAGCAACATGGCGAAACTGACACCCGAGGATCGCGCCGCGATTGCCGCCTATCTGGGGGCCCTGCCGCCGGTGGCCTCTGCCCCCTGACCTTTTCACCCAAGCCTAGGAGACCCCCCAATGAAATTCCTGACCAGTCTTGCCCTCGTCGTGCCGCTCACGCTTGGCACCATGGCCCTGTCCCATGCCGAGGAAACCAACCCGATCATCAAGGCGCGCATGGAAGCCATGAAGACCATCGGCGGCAACACCAAGGTGTTGGGCGACATGGCCAAGGGCGAAACGCCCTTCGACGCGGAAAAGGCACAGGCGGCTGCCGCCACCATTTCCCAGACCGCGGCCGAGGTGCCGGCCCTGTTCGAGGCGGAAGAAACCAGCGCGACCTCGGAAGCCCTGCCGGCAATCTGGCAGAACTATGCCGGTTTCTCCGAGAAAGCGGATGCGCTGCGCGTGGCAGCGGAAAACGCGGCCTCGCAGATCACCTCGCCCGAGACCCTTGGACCGGCGCTGGGTGCCATCGGCGGCACCTGCAAGGCGTGCCACAAGGACTATCGCGCCCAGAAGTGAGCCTTCGGCTTTAGCGCCAACCAGAGACAACAAAGGGGCCCGCGGGCCCCTTTTTCATGCATGAAGCTGTGTGCGGTCAGCCCTTGGCCAGCTTGGCCAGGCGGGCGTCGCGCAGCCGGGCGAAATCGTCGCCCGCATGATAGGACGACCGCGTCAGCGGCGTCGCCGAGACCATCAGGAAGCCCTTGCCATAGGCGGCTTTCTCGTAGGCCTTGAATTCATCGGGCGTCACGAAGCGATCCACCACGTGATGCTTGAGCGTCGGCTGCAGGTATTGGCCGATGGTCAGGAAATCGATGTCGGCGGCGCGCATGTCGTCCATCACCTGATGCACGGACTGCTTGTCCTCGCCCAGACCGACCATGATGCCCGACTTGGTGAACATCGTCGGATCCAGTTCCTTGACCCGCTGCAACAGCCGCAACGAGTGGAAATAGCGCGCGCCGGGGCGCACTTCGGGGTACAGGCCCGGCACGGTTTCCAGATTGTGATTGAACACGTCTGGCTTGGCCGCAACCACGACCTCCAGCACGTCGTCCGAGCATTTCAGGAAATCCGGCGTCAGAATCTCGATCGTGGTGTCGGGCGCCCGGTGCCGCACCGCGCGGATGGTCTGGGCGAAATGCTCCGCCCCGCCATCTTCCAGATCGTCACGGTCCACCGAGGTGATGACCACATGGTTCAGGCCCAGCTTCTTGACCGCATCGGCCACCCGGCCCGGCTCAAACGCATCCAGCGCATCCGGACGGCCCGTGGCCACGTTGCAGAATGTGCAGCCGCGTGTGCAGATCTCGCCCATGATCATCATGGTGGCGTGGCCCTGGCTCCAGCATTCGCCGGCATTGGGGCAGCCTGCTTCTTCGCAGACGGTGGTGAGCTTGTGCTCGCGCATGATCTGATGGGTCTTCTTGTACCCGTCCGACATCGGCGCCTTGACGCGAATCCAGCTTGGCTTGCGCGGCTGGGCATTGTCGGACCGATGCGCCTTTTCGGGGTGGCGCTGTTCGGGGATGTTCAGATCACGCATCACGTTCCTCCTCCAGTGCCGCATATATAGGCCAGACATGCTGACTTGTCCCGCGTTTAAAACGCATAGCCGCCATGCCCTGGCAAAAATCCCCGCTTCGGCCTTGTAACTGGTTTAGAACATTTCTAAATCAGAGTCATGCCGCAGCGCGGCAAATGTTAGCGTCTGATACAGGATAGTCCCCATGAAAGCTGGCCTCAAACTTCCCGAAGTGACCTTTCACACCCGCGTCCGCGATGACAGCATCGAAGGTCCGAACCCCTTCCGCTGGCAGGACAAGACCACTTCCGACTTTTTCGCCGGCAAGCGCGTGGTCCTGTTCGCCCTGCCCGGTGCCTTCACACCGACCTGCTCGACCTACCAGCTGCCGGGCTTCGAAAACGGCTTTGACGATTTCAAGGCCGAAGGCATCGACGCGATCTACTGCCTGTCGGTCAACGACAGCTTCGTCATGAACAAATGGGCCGAGGGCCAGGGCCTGAAGAACGTCAAGGTGATCCCCGACGGTTCGGCCGAGTTCACCCGCAAGATGGGCATGCTGGTCGCCAAGGACAACGTCGGCTTCGGTGCCCGGTCCTGGCGCTATGCCGCCATCGTCAATGACGGCACCGTCGAAGCCTGGTTCGAAGAGCCCGGCCTGGCCGACAACCACGGCGAAGATCCCTATGGCGTGTCCTCGCCGGAAACCGTGCTGGACTATCTGCGCGAAGCCAACGCCACTGCTGCTGCCTGATCGCAGCCACAGTCGCAGATTCGGAGCGGGCCTTTCGGGGCCCGCTTTTGCGTTTCGGCGGGCCGGTTATGCCTGCTGCGCGGCAGCCGTCTGCACCCGCCGTCCGGCACGCGTCAGCAGATCGGCCAGATCCTGCACCCAGGGCTCCTCTGCCGCACCTGACCGGCGCACCAGCGCCAGAACCCGGAACGGCTGTGGTGTCTCGAACCGGCGCAAGGCGATTTCGGGCGAGGCTGCGCATTCGCTGGCCAGCGCCAGTTCCGGCAACAGGGTCAGCCCGTGGTCGGCCGCCACCAGACGGCACAGCGTCGCCAGAGAGGCCGCCCCCAGATCGACCCGCAGGGCGTTGCGATCCAGCGCACAGACCTCCAGCGCCTGATCGGCCAGGCAATGGCCTTCATCCAGCAACAACAGATCGTCGGGATCCAATAGCGCGGGCCGCAGATGCTCCATCCGGGCCGCAACCCGCGCCAGACGCGGCACCGTGCCCGCCAGCAGGAAGCGGTCTTCGACCAGCGGTTGCGCAACCAACCGGGCATCCCGGTCGGGCTGCGCCATCAGCAGTGCATCCAGCCGCCCGTCCAGCAGTTCAGCCGTCAGGGTCGCGGTCTGCGCTTCGCGCACCTGCAACCGCAGCTGCCCCTGCGCCGCCAGATCCTCGAACACCGCCGGCAGCAGATAGGGCGCCACGGTGGGAATCACCCCCAGCCGGATCACCGCATCCGGCCCGTCACGGCGCGCCGCACTTTCCAGTTCCGTCACTTCCATCAGGATCCGTTCGGCCCGCGCCAGAACCGCCCGTCCGCGCGGGGTCAGCCGGATTTCGCGGGGCAGACGCTCCACCAGCCGCCCGCCAAGGGTCAGCTCCAGCTCCTTGATCTGGACCGACAGCGCCGGCTGGCTGACGTGCATCCGCTCGGCCGCGATGCCGAAATGTCCGGCCTCGACCAGAGCCTTGAAGTATCGCAATTGGCGCAGGGTGACCGTCATAGGCCTACCCTATGGATTCACCCCACTGGCGCAAGTTTCGCCTATGCGGCGCGCGGATCCATGTGCGGAAAACGGTGACCCCGCACAAGGGCCGGGTTCTGGGTGCTGCGGATGCCGATCAGCCGTTGCGCTCAGCTCAGGGACATGTCCCGCAGAACGTGGCGCGAGATTTCGCTCCGCCGCAGGCCCTTGCGTGCCAGCTGCCGGTCGGAAAGCGCATCCAATGCCGCCACCCGCTGCCGAAACTCATCCGACCAGGTCACCTTGTCGAACATCTCGGCAACCGCCTGAAGCGGACTGGAAAGGAAACCGGGGTTCGAAGCGGCCAGGGACTGGGCCATTGGGCAAACTCCTGCATGGTATACCATCGTAT
The DNA here is from genome assembly GCF_049800695.1 of Fluviibacterium sp. S390. Lineage (NCBI taxonomy): Bacteria > Pseudomonadati > Pseudomonadota > Alphaproteobacteria > Rhodobacterales > Paracoccaceae > Meridianimarinicoccus > Fluviibacterium sp. S390. The sequence goes on from NZ_JBNAFN010000006.1 coordinate 189,757, forward strand.
TCTTCCCGGGGCCGAGTGGTATCCCCAGCCAAGTCCCGCAGCAACACTCAGTTGCGCAAGCCAGCCCTGTGCGTTTTGCATGGCTGTTGGTGCCATCCTGCGCGCAGCACAGCAAAAAGGCGCAACGGCAAAGCCGTGCGCCTATCCTGTCCGGGCATCCGCCCTGGTCAGCGATCTCCCCGGTCCCGCCCATGGGCGGATGCAATCTCGGGTCAGTTGCGATCCCAGATGTCGAGCCGGGTCAACCGGTGGGCATTGTCCTGGGTGCAGGCCCGGATCGGCTCCAGCGCGGCACCAAGCACCTGGTCGGGGCGCAGCCCCTGCAGCGTGGCGCGCATCGCCTCATCCGCCGCCTGCACCATCGCGGCAGGCTTTTCCATGATCATCTGGGTATTTTCGCCCAACCCCATCGGCCAGAACCCCAGCATGCCCAGGGTGCGCATTGCGATCACCGTTTGCGCTTCCGAGGCCATCGCGGCCAGACTGGTGCCGGTATGGGTCACATCGTACAGCCAACCGGCGTCGACATTGGTTTCGGGCATTGTTGCGGCGGGATCGGAAGCCATCATGGCGCCTGCTTTCTTGTTCTACATGATCCCGGGTTGCCCGCGGGTGGGGCGGCCCGCCGGACCGGCAGGCCGAGGACCGCGCGACTGGCAGGCCGCACGGTCAAATCCAGATCAGCTCTGGCTGTCGGTCGGCTTCAGCGCGTCCGGAACCTGCGGCTTGGCCGGGGTCCGGCGACGGCGCGAGGTCGCATCCGGTGCATCGGGCTTGACGGTCGCCGGCTTGGCCGCGGCACGCTTGCGCGGGGCCGGTTTGGCCGGAACCTCGGCCGCTTCAGGGGCTTTGGTCGTTTTCGCGGCGGGCGCCGGGGCCGGAGCCGCAGCAGGGGCCGGTGCGGCCTTGGGCGCTGCCTTGCGACGCGGGGCCGGCTTCGGTTTCGGCTGCACGGGGGCTTCGGCTTCGACCGGAGCAACCGTCTGGGCCACAACGGTTTCGAGCGGCTTGGCCACAACGGTTTCCAGCGGCTTGGCATCCTGTGCCGGGGCGGGCTTCGGCGTCACCTTGCGGCGCGGCGCCGGCTTCACGGCATCGGGCACGGCCTTCAGGGACGGCTTTTCGGCCTTCGGCGCAGCGGGTTTGGGCGCCGGCGCGGGTTTGGGCGCATTGGCCACAACCGAACCATCGACCGCAATGATGTTCCACGACGGGAACATCGCCATCATCCGACGGGTCATCTCGACCTGCGTCGTGGTACTCCGAAACCAGAATTCCATGCTCTGGCGCCAGATATCGAGCGGCGTCAACATCATTTCACTTTCTCCATCTCTGCGACGGCCGAAAACCTCCGGCCTCGCCTTGGCTTTGTCTGCTGCCGGGAAAACCACAACGGTCCGGCACGGGTGGGGGTGACCCAGAAACCTAGCAACTCCACGAAGTCGCCGCGTTGCGCGCAATGGCGACGCCCCGCGGAAAAACCTACTCTCCGCATGTGAGCACTCTTGCACATTGTGCAACTGCAGCATAGCGAAAATGCGGGGCATTTGCCGGTTTGATCCCGGATTTCGGCCATACCGTGACAATATTGCGGTGTTTTGCGCGTTTTCCCGCCGCCTGAGATTTCAAAAATGCTGCAATAGCACAATCGGACGGACGACGATGCGCGGCGAATCCACAAGGTGCCCCGCGTCACAGGCTCTGGCACCCCGCCGCGATTTTCGCTATGCGACGCCCATGACCCAAAGCCTGACCATCCGCCAGCCCGACGACTGGCATCTGCACCTGCGCGACGGCGACATGTTGCGCGCGGTGCTGCCCGAAACCGCCCGCCATTTCGGGCGCGCCATCATCATGCCCAACCTGGTGCCACCGGTGGTGACCCCGGCCGATGCCGCCGCCTATCGCGACAGGATCCTGGCCGCCAAGCCGCTGAACAACAAGTTCCAGCCGCTGATGACGCTGTATCTCACCGAAGAGACCGAGGCAAAATCCGTGCGCGCCGCCGCTGAAATCGGCCTGATCTCGGCGGTGAAGCTTTACCCGGCGGGCGCCACCACCAATTCGGCCTCTGGCGTGAAGGATTTCGACAAGGTCACGCGGGTGCTGGAAACCATGGCAGTGCTGGGCCTGCCGCTTTGTGTGCACGGCGAGGTCACCGATCCGGACGTCGACATCTTTGACCGCGAGGCGGTGTTCATCGACACGGTGCTTGACCCGCTGCGCCGCCGCATCCCCAACCTGCGCGTGGTGATGGAACACATCACCACGAAAGACGGCGTCGACTACGTCAAGGAACAGCCCGAGGGCCAGATGGGCGCCACCATCACCACCCATCACCTGATCATCGACCGCAATCACATCCTCGTCGGTGGGATCAAGCCGCACTATTACTGCCTGCCGGTGGCAAAACGCGCCACCCATCGCAGCGCCCTGGTCGCCGCGGCCACCTCGGGCAACCCGCGCTTCTTCCTTGGCACCGACAGCGCCCCGCACACGGACGCCAACAAGGAAAGCGCCTGCGGCTGCGCTGGCTGTTTCACCGCCACCAACACGCTGAGTTGCCTTGCGGAAGTGTTCGAGCGTGAAGGCGCCCTCGACAAGCTCGAAGGCTTCACATCGCGCCACGGGCCCGCCTTCTACAAGCTGCCGGTGAACGAGACCACCGTGACCCTGGTGAAAGGCGACCCTGTCACCTACCCGGCCCGGATCGACACAGGCGAGGGGCCCGTCACAGTATTCGACCCCGGATTCCCGCTGCACTGGCGGGTTCAGGACTGATGAGGCTTCTTCTTGGAAAGAAATACTCATGCCTATCCCCCGGCCTCAGGCGTTTCGATTGTGGCTGGGCCGGAAATTTGAGTATTTGCGCCAAGAAGAAATAGGAAAGACCTTCAAACATGATCCCATCCTCCTATCCCGACAAGGCCGAGATCGCGCGTTTGACCGCGCGCATGCTGTTGGAAATCAAGGCGGTGCATTTCAACGCGGCGGAGCCCTTCACGCTGGCCTCTGGCCTGCCCTCGCCCACCTATATCGACTGCCGCAAGCTGATCAGCTATCCGCGGATCCGGTCGACGCTGATGGACTTCCTGTCGGTGACGGTGCTGCGCGAGGCCGGGTTTGAAGCGTTCGACAACATCGCGGGCGGCGAGACCGCGGGCATTCCTTTCGCGGCCATGGTGGCGGAACGTCTGGCCTTGCCGATGACCTATGTGCGCAAGAAGCCCAAGGGCTACGGGCGCAACGCGCGGATCGAGGGCGCGATGACCGAGGGCCAGCGGGTATTGCTGGTCGAGGATCTGACCACCGATGGCGGCTCGAAGCTGAGTTTCGTGGATGCGATCCGTGAGACCGGGGCGGAATGCGGGCATACGGCGGTCATCTTCTACTACGGGATCTTTCCGGAGACAGAAAAGACCCTCGGCGACCATGGCATCGCGCTGCATCATCTGTGCACCTGGCATGATGTTCTGGCCGAGGCCAAGGCGGCGCAGGCCTTCGATGCCGAAACGCTGTCCGAAGTCGAGTCGTTCCTCGACGATCCGCGGGCCTGGCAAGCAGCGCGCGGCTGACGCCCGTCTCGGGGCAGTTGCACCTTGAAGTTGAAGCCGGTCAGGCGCGGGCCTGCGGCGCGTGGCGCGACGGCTGGTTTCGTTGCACGGTCATGCCGGTTTGGGCGTCGTATGCGCTGCCGGTTGGGCGATGACCCCGGCCACCCACCCATATATTGACAGACAAGCCGCCCGCACCGCAAGATCGGGTAAGTCCACAGCACCCCACAGGATCTGCACAAGATTTCCACAGGGTTATCCAATTGCACCGACTCGGGGGAGCGCGTATCCCCCGAGCAACCCAGAAAAAGACGGCCCGGAGGCACAGGCATGAACGATTTGGCAGGGCTGGGGGCAGTGGTTCCGCGCGAGCAGGCGGAGGCCGAAGGCACACTGCCCCACAGTATCGAGGCCGAGCAGCAACTGCTGGGCGCGTTGCTGACCAACGATCAGATCTACGACCGCATCGCTTCGGTTCTGAAGCCCGAGCATTTCTTCGACCCTGTGCATCGCAAGATCTATGAGGCCGCCGCCGCGCGGATCGCCAAGAATGCGCTGGTCACCCCGGTGACACTGGCCACCTTCCTTGAGGACGAGGAAGGGCTGAAGGAGCTGGGCGGGCCGCAGTACCTTGTCCGTCTGGCGGGGGCGGCGATCTCCACCTTCGCCGCCAAGGATTACGCCGAGCTGATCTATGACCTGGCGATCCGGCGCGAGCTGATCGAACTGGGCCGCAACATCGCCACGCAGGCCAGCAAGGTCGATGTGGACACCGGCCCCAAGGACCAGATCGTTGCCGCCGAACAGGCGCTTTACAAGCTGGGCGAAAAGGGCCAGACCGACCGCGGCTTCACCTCGTTCCTGTCGGCGGTCACCGATGCGGTGAATGTGGCCAATGCCGCCTATATGCGCGACGGCGGGCTGGCGGGACTGGCGACCGGGCTGGACGATCTGGACAAGAAGCTGGGCGGGCTGCACCGGTCGGACCTGCTGATCCTGGCCGGGCGGCCGTCGATGGGCAAGACCTCGCTGGCCACCAACATCGCCTTCAACATCGCCAAGGCCTATCAGAAGGGCATCACGCCGGACGGCACCGAGGGCGCGGTCAATGGCGGCGTCGTCGGCTTCTACTCGCTGGAGATGTCGGCCGAACAGCTGGCCGCGCGGGTATTGTCGGAGGCCTCGGAAGTGCCCTCCGAACAGATCCGCCGCGGCGACATGACCGAGGCCGAGTTCCGCCGCTTTGTCGAGGCCGCCAAGACGCTGGAATCCTGCCCGCTGTTCATCGACGACACCCCGGCCCTGCCGATCAGCCAGCTGGCCGCCCGCGCCCGCCGCCTGAAACGCACCCATGGGCTGGACGCGCTGTTTGTCGACTATCTGCAACTGGTGCGCCCGGCCACCGCCAAGGACAGCCGCGTCAACGAGGTGTCCGAGATCACGCAGGGCCTGAAGGCCATCGCCAAGGAGTTGGACATCCCCGTCGTCGCCCTGTCGCAGCTGTCGCGGCAGGTGGAGAACCGCGACGACAAGCGCCCGCAACTGTCGGACCTGCGCGAATCCGGCTCCATCGAGCAAGACGCCGACGTGGTGATGTTCGTCTACCGGGGCGAATATTACAAAGAACGCGAGAAACCCGCCGACGACAATCTGGAAGCCATGGCCAAATGGCAGGACGACATGGAGCGGATGCACGGCAAGGCCGAAGTCATCATCGGCAAGCAACGGCACGGGCCGATTGGCTCGGTAGACCTGAGCTTCGAGGGCCGGTTTACGCGGTTCGGGAATCTGGTGAAGCCGTGGCAGCAGGGGGGTGGTGAAGGGTTTTAGGTTGTGGCCTGAGGTGGGGATGGGCGGAAAACAGGCTTTAGCCGGGCCTGCATAACCAGCCTCAAGTCACGCAAAAACAGACACATCCCAACTAAAATCGTCAACGTGATTTGCTTTGATTGGGATTGAGAGTAGGCTGCTTGAGTTAGTGTAACGGATAGGAATCGACTATAGTGTTGGGAATAGGAAAATAGATACTCTCTTACCATCTGAAATTGAGTTTCTGGTTACCTTGCGTGATGAAACGGCCAAAAGCGATCAATCGGAGCATCATACTGAAATACCTCCGCTTGTCATTCGGGGATCGTTTTTAAGAGAGCTACTTCTCGGCAACCTGGGGAAAAACCAACTCCCCCCAAAAGGCCTTGACATAGAAGGTGTGCAAATCAACGGGAACGTTGACTTACGCGGTTGCAGTGTCAACTGTCCGATTTCACTCCGAAAATGCAAAGTTTTCGGAGATTTGGATTTTACTGGCGCTACGATCATTGAGTTGGTCCTTACCGGCACACTAGTCGGGCAAATTCACTTGAGTGAGATTACTTGTAGGGTCAGGACTCGTTCTTGTCTCAAAGCCAGAACATGACGGTTGCGGCCAATGCGATGGCTGAGAGGAAGACTTTTGGGCATCGGTCGTAGCGAGTGGCCACACGCCGCCAGTCTTTCAGTCTTCCGAACATGATCTCGATGCGGTTGCGGCGCTTGTATCGACGCTTGTCATACTTGATGGCTGTCTTGCGCTGCTTTCGGCCGGGGATACAGGCTCGTATCCCCTTGTCTTTCAATGCTTCTCTGAACCAGTCTGCGTCATAGCCCCGGTCCCCGAGCAGCCACTCGGCATTCGGCAGGCTGCTCACCAATGCCCGTGCGCCGATGTAATCGCTCACCTGCCCGGCGGTGACGAAGAGATTGATTGGTCGCCCCAGGCTGTCGCAGACGGCGTGCAGCTTTGTATTCATACCGCCCTTGGTTCGGCCGATCAGGCGGCCACGCCCCCCTTTTTAACGCCCAGGCTGGACGCGGTGCGGTGTGCCTTCAGATACGTCGCGTCGATCATCACGGTCTTTTCTTCACTGTGTTCGGCGGCCAGCCCAG